>NZ_JBHWCL010000140.1:0-25926 GCF_042735125.1 Kitasatospora sp. NPDC059599
GTGAGCTGCTTGTCCTTGAGGCCGACGAGTTCGGTGTCGCCGATGGTGGAGGAGCCGGAGGTGACGGTGTCGAGGCCGGCCATGCAGTGCATCAGTGTGGACTTGCCGGAGCCGGAGGGGCCCATGATGGCGGTGAACTCGCCCTGGGGGAACTCGACGCTGACGTTGTCGAGGGCGACGACGCGGGTCTCCCCCTCCCCGTAGACCTTGTTCAGGCCGGTGGCGCGGGCGGCTGCCACACCGGAGCGGACGGCGGTTGCGGGGAACGTCACGTGGACTCACTCCTGGGGAGGGAAAAGCGGAAAATCTGACTCCAGTCCATCCTCCCAAGACGTTCTTGTGCGGTGCGTATGCCGAGCGGACGGTCGGCCCCCGCCGACCCGGCGGGGTGGCGGGGGCACTCTCCTCCTCAGGTATGACGCGGACCCCTGGGGGGCGGGGCGGCCGACCGGGCGCGGTCCGGTCCCGGGACGACCACCCCGCCCGCTACTCCACCGCGACCCCGAAGGCCGCCGCCAACCCGGCCAGACCGTTGGTCACCGCCCTGCCCGACGGGCTGAACTCCCAGCCGTCGCCGCCCCGTCGGAACGCGCCGAGCAGCATCGCGCTGTCCGGCACCCCGCCGGTGGTGCCCGCCCAGTCCGCCGGACCGGCCGCGCCCGGCCCGTACGCGGCGGCGACGGCCAGCCCGTGCACGTACCCGAGCGGCAGGGCCGGATGCTCCTCCTCCTCGGTGGAGACCGCGACCACCACCTCGTCGACCGCGGCCGACAGCCGGTGCAGCTCCAGGGTCAGCCGGGCCGCCCGGGTCGGCTCGCCCGGCACCGAGCGGGTCGGGTGCAGCCGGACGGCCCCGTCCGGGTCCTGCGGGCTGTTGAAGAACACGAAGTGCTCGTCGCTCAGCACCCGGCCCCGGGCGCACAGGAAGGCGGTCACGTCCAGCTCCACCGGGTCCCCGGCGGCCGTCCGGCTCTGCCAGCTCACCGTGAGGGCGCTCTCCCGCCCGGCTTCCCCGGCTGCCCCGGTGCCCCCGGCCGCCCCCGTTCCCCCGGCCGCCCCGGGCGTGGCGCCGGCGGTGCCCGCGGCCGCCGGGGTGCCGCCGCCGAGCCGGCCGCGCAGGCCCTGCTCGGCCAGCAGCCCGACCAGCTCCGGGCCGCTCACCAGGGTCAGCGGCTTGCCCTCGATGTAGCTGTACGAGCCGCGGCCGAAGCCCGCCGTGGTGACCAGGATCCCCTTGATCGCGCCGTGGTGGCGGACGGTGGACTCCAGATCGCGCACCGCCGTCGGCGGGACGGTCTTCTTGTACCGCTTCGCCTGGATCACGATCTTGCCGCCGGTCACCGGGTCCAGGTCCTCGGCCACCACGTCCACCCCGACGTCGCCGCTGCGGGCCGTGGTCATCACCCGGAACCCGCGCAGCCGGAACAGCTCGGCGATCAGGTCCTCGAACTCCAGCGGATCCATCTCGAACAGGTCCGGCTCGTCCTCGCCGCCGTGCCCGGCCAGACTCCCGCCGACCGTCTGCGGCCGACGGTCCGGACGCACCTCGTCCAGCCGCTCCGGGCGCGCCGACAACCGGCCGCCCAGACCCTGGAAGCACTCCACCGCGTCCACCCGGTCCAGCGCCAGCCCGGCGAACCCGGCCCGGGCCGCGGTCAGCGTCGACACGAAGCGCTCCGCCTCCCGGCCCGTCGCCGGGTCGATGCCGAGGACGAAACCGTTCAGCACCACCGAGTCCAACAGCCCGTCCCGGTCCGCCCGGAACACCTCCGCCACCACCCGCAGCGCCGACTGCGCCAGGACCTGCCGGTACAGCGCCTTGCGCTCCGTCGCCGGGCGGGCCACCTCAGCCTCGCGGTCGTCCGACTTCACGTACCGGACCCGGGCCGCCGCCGGCACCACGTCCGGCCCCGGCAGCTCCCAGTCCACCACCAGCTGCCGGCCCGCCGCGTCGAAGGCCGCCACCAGCCGGTGCGGGAAGCCCTCCGGCCACGCCGCCGAGGCGTACAGGCCCGCCGTGAAGTACTCCTGCACCGCCTCCGGCTCACCCGCCCGCAGCCGCCGCAGCAACTCCTCGGTCCGGGCGCCCCGTTCCTCGTCCTGGAGCCGGAACCGCTCCGCCCACGCCAGGTACTCCCGGTGGTACGCGGCCAGCCGCTGCTGCCGGTCCGCCTCCCGCGCCTGCGCGGCGTACCAGTCCTGCTCGAACCGCGCCCGGGCCTGCGCGAGGTACTGCTCGTACTGACGCCGCACCCCCGGATTGCGGGCCTGCACCGGATCCGGCGGCGGCACGACGTACACGGCGGACGTCTGGTCCGGCATCTCCACCGGCTCACCCAGCGGCCCGGGGTCGAACGGCGGCACCGCGCTCGGCGCCAGCAACGCCTGCGGACCGAACGCCGGCGCGGCCATCCCGGCCGCCAGCAGACCCCTCAACTCCTCCACCCGGGAGTCCAGTTCACCCGTCCGCCGGGCCGCCTCCGCCTCCCGCGACTGCTGGTACGCCCGCTGCGCCTCGCGCTCGTTGCGGGCCGTGGCCCGCTGCGCCTCGCGCTGCTCCCGCTCCCGCCGACGCTCCTCCGCCGCCTCGGCGCGCCACCGGGCCTCCTCCCGGCGCTGCTGCTGCCGCTGCGCCTCCGCCCAGATCGCCAGCACCCCGCTGCTCCGCCGCCCCGACACCGTTCGTCCACCCCATTCACCTCGTGCCGACCCGGTCGGCCCCACGCCGCCACCCGGCCGCGCCGCCCACCGCGCCCGCCACAATAGAACGTGGACACCCCACCCGGCCAAGCGTCGCTGACCTGGGGGCCTTCCGGGCGCGACCGGGGCCGTGGCCGGCGCCCCACCGGCCCGCGGAGGGCTGCCGGGCGGGGCCGTCCCCGAGGACGTTCCGGGGCCGCGGAGTGCCGCGTGACCTGCGGCGCTTGCCGAGTGCCGCACGAGCGCCGGCGCCAGTCGGTGTCCGCGGGTGCGCCGCGCAGGGTGTCGACGGCGAGCCGGAGGGCGAGGGCGAGGTCGTCCGGGGTGGGGGTGTCGTCGGGGGTGGGGTATCGATCACGACCGGGACGCCGGCAACGCCTCGGGCCGACGGTGGCCGAACGGGCGTCGCCGGTCCCGGGCGACCGTTGTCGGTCCCGGCGGGTAGCCTCGCCTGGTCGAGTACCCCCAGGGAGGGACGCCCGTGACCATCCCCGCACCGCAGCACCGGGACCACCCCGGCGGCTGGATCTCCACCGGTCTGAGCTGGCAGGACGGCCGCGCCGTGCTCGGGGCCGTGCGGGGCTCCCGGGTGCACGAGCGCGCGGTGGCGCCGGGTGCGGAGGTCGGCTGGCTGCTCGGCGGCCCGCGCCGCTGCACCGGGGCCTGGCTGGTCGGGGCGACGGAGCGCACCCCGTGCCCGCACCACGCGGTGATCGACCCGGCCGGCGGTGCCACGCAGTGCCCGGCCTGCCAGAGCGTGGACCGCGGCCTGGCCCTGGCGCGGGACCAGATCCTCGACGACGGCCGCACCTACCTGCTGTACCTCGCCTGGTTCGGCGAGGGCCTGCTGAAGGTCGGCCTGACCGCCGAGCAGCGCGGTGACGCCCGTCTGCTCGAACAGGGCGCGCTGGCCTACGCGTTCACCGCCCGGGGCGGCCTGCCCGCCGTACGGCGCGCCGAACTCACGGTCGCCGCCTCGGGGCTGGCCCGTGAGCGGTACAAGTCCCGGCTCAAGGCCGACCACTGGTGGTCGCACGGCGACGCCCCGCACCGCCGGACGGTGCTCACCGAGGCGCGCGCCCGGGCGCACCGGCTGCTGGACGGCCACGCGGTGGAGCTCCTCGCGGACCGTGCGGACCGTCCGGTGGTGGACCACGTGGAGCGCTTCGGCCTCGCCGGCGGAGCCCCCGAGACCTACCGGGAGATCGCCGGGCTCGCCGACGGCGCGGTGATCGCGGGGCGGCTCCGTCCGCCGATCGGCAAGCACCTCTTCCTCGACCAGGCCGACGGCTCCGGCCCGCTGCTGCTGGACACCCGCCGCCTCACCGGCTGGACGCTCACCCCGGTGGCCGACCGTCCCTCCGAGGGGCTGACCCTGCAGGAGCGGGTCCGTCCGCCGGAGCCGGACACCCAGGAGGCGTTGTTCTGACCCCGGCCGCCCCGTGACTCCTGACCCCTGACCGAGGGCCCGGGCCCGCGCGAACGCACCCCTCGCACCGGACGATGTCGGCGGCCCGGTCGTGGACCGTCGCGACACCGGACGGCGCCACCGGGACCAGCCGCTTCGAGACGCGGCGGACCGGACAGGCACCGTCCGGCCGGTCGACCGGTCAGCCGCTGATCAGGGCGAGCAGCTGGTTTGCCAGGCCCAGCGCGGGCGCGGCCGCTTCGCCGATGCTCTGCGTCACGCCGGCCAGCAGCAGGAGGGCGTTGCGCCGGCCGCGCTGCTCCTCGGAGGCCGGGTCGCGGAGTACGGGGAGGGTCTCGGTGAGGCTCTGTCGGTCCTGCTCGTGCACCCGCGAGTCGCGCGCCAACTCGGCCACCTCGGCGGCGAGCCGGGCGAACATCGCGGCGACCTCGGGCGGCAGGGCCTCGCCGGCCTGGCCGTTGTTGTGCTGGACGCCGATGTTGTGGTGGCCGCCGTGGATGGTGACGTTGTCGCCCAGGTGGAACTGCGGTGTGTTGCCGCTCACTTGCTGACTCCCGTGTTGCCGTTGCCACCGTAGATGTTGACGCTGTCGCCGAACTGGTAGTGCCGCAGGTCGACGATGATGCTGCTGACGAACTGCTGGAACTCGATCTGCGGGTTCTCGATCGCCCGTGCGACGGCGGCCTGCAGTTCGTAGGCGGGCCCCGGCGATTCCCAGGCCAGCAGTGCGGTCGGCGGTCCCGCCGTGTCGACGGTCAGCGCGTAGAGGCGGTTCTGTCGCAGGACCGGAAGGGTGACGAACACGAAGTAGAGCACCACGGCGACCAGCGCCAGTACCACGGGCCACCCCGAGTCGGAGCCCTGCTGGCCACCGCCCAGTGCGCCGGCGGCGGCGCCGTTGACGGCACTGAGCAGGAACGCGGCCGTGATGACCGTCCCCGCGAACTTGAAGAGACGTCCGATCGCGCCGAACTTGTCCGGCACGATGATCGTGATGCTCGCCCGGGCGACGGTCGCCAGCGGGTACGCCGCTTCCCCGACCCAGAGGATCCGCTTGGTCACGGCCACCCGGATGGTGCGCCGGGTGGGTGTGAACACCGGGGGTGGGACCGGCACGGCCGCCGGTGGCGGTGGCGGCGGTGGCGGCGGGATGAACGGAGTGGGGCCGGTGTGTCCGGCCCAGGTCGAGCCAGCCGGTTCGGTCGGCTGCATGGCGCCCCCCAAGGCTCTCGAACGAGGTACGTCAATAAACCAGCAGGTTTGAGCCATGCACAAGTCTGCTGCCGTGAACGAACTTTGACGAGTCGTCAGAAGATCGTGCGATGCCTCGCCCGACCGCCCGGCCGGGCCGACCCCGGTTCAGCCCAGCTTGCTGCGCACTCCGCCCGGGCCCGAGCGGGCCCGGCGGGACAGCGGGGGCCGGGACGGGCGTACGTCGTGGCGCGGGGCCGGGTCGGCCGTCTCGGCGGCCTGCCGGGCGAGTGCGGCGCGGGCGGCGGCCAGCGCGACGCGGGCGAGCAGCGGGTCCTCGTGTTCACCGGCCTCGTGTTTGGTGCGCTGGCAGCCGGTGCACCAGACCGGCGAGGCCGGCCCGTCCGGGTACACCATGTTCTCGGGCGGCAGGTAGTGCCCACCGCACTCGACGCACTCGAAGACCAACCTCATCCGACGATCACCGTCCCGGATCCGTGGCACCGACCGCAGGGTGACCAGAATTCGTGGATCCTGGGCACCATGCTCCCTTTCTCGTCCAGTTCGACCGTTGCCTCGGTCTTCTGGGTCCCCCCGGACCCGCCGCAACCGGAACAGGACTGAACCTCGGGCATATGCCGTCCCTCCGTAGCGGAGCACCACCGTAGCGCGATTTCCCGTACGGGAGCACCGCTCGGGGCGATCCACCACCCGTTCGGGGAGCGCGAACTGCCCTTGCACGCCCCGTCGGACGGACGGCGGCCCCTCGCGCGAGCACCAGCGCGAGGGGCCGACGGTCGGTGGGCCCGACCGCATGGGGGAGGGGGTCAGCCGCGGGCGGCCCGCAGGAACTCCCGGTTCATCGCCGCGATGCTGGGCAGCGGGATGCCCTTGGGGCAGGCGGTGGCGCACTCGCCGGTGTTGGTGCAGCCGCCGAAGCCCTCGGCGTCCATGGCCGTGACCATGTTCCGCACCCGGGCGGACCGTTCCGGCGCGCCCTGCGGCAGCACGTTGAGGTGGACGACCTTGGCGGAGGTGAAGAGCATCGCCGAGCCGTTCGGGCAGGCCGCCACGCAGGCGCCGCAGCCGATGCACTCGGCGTGCTCGAAGGCGGTGTCGGCGGCCTCCTTGGGGACGGGCGTGGCGTGCGCCTCGGGGGCGCTGCCGGTGGGCGCGGTGATGTAGCCGCCGGAGCCGATGATCCGGTCGAAGGCCGAGCGGTCCACCACCAGGTCCTTGACCACGGGGAAGGCCGCGGCCCGCCAGGGCTCGACGTCGATGGTGTCGCCGTCCTGGAAGTGGCGCATGTGCAACTGGCAGGTGGTGGTCCGCTCGGGGCCGTGCGCCCGGCCGTTGATGACCATGCCGCAGGCGCCGCAGATGCCCTCGCGGCAGTCGTGGTCGAAGGCGACGGGCTGGTCGCCGCGGGTGATCAGTTCCTCGTTGAGGGTGTCGAGCATCTCCAGGAAGGACATGTCGGGGCTGATCCCGCTGACCCGGTAGGTGTTCATCGACCCGGGTGCGTCCGGGCCCGCCTGGCGCCAGATGCGCAGGGTGAGGTTCATGCGTAGCTCCGCTGGGTGGGGTGGACGTGGTCGAATCCGAGGGCCTCGCGGTGGAGGACCGGGGCGGTGCCGGTGCCGGTGAACTCCCAGGCGGCGGCGTAGGTGAACTCCTCGTCGCGCCGGGCTGCCTCGCCGTCGGGGGTCTGGCTCTCGGTGCGGAAGTGGCCGCCGCAGGATTCGGCGCGGTGCAGGGCGTCCAGGCACATCAGTTCGGCCAGTTCGAAGTAGTCGACGAGCCGGTTGGCCTTCTCCAGCGACTGGTTGAGCTCCTGCCCGGTGCCGGGCACCTTGATCCGGCGCCAGAACTCCTCGCGCAGCTGCGGGATCCGCTCCAGTGCCCGCTTCAGCCCGGTCTCGTCGCGGGCCATGCCGCACTCGTCCCAGAGCAGTTCGCCGAGTTCGCGGTGGAAGGAGTCCGGGGTGCGGTCGCCGTCCACGGCGAGGATCAGGTTGAGCCGGTCCTCGACCTCGGCCTCGGTCTCGGTGAGGACCGGGTGGTCGGCGGGCACGGCCGGCAGCGGGTGGCGGGCCAGGTAGTCGTTGAGCGTGGGCGGCAGCACGAAGTAGCCGTCGGCGAGGCCCTGCATCAGGGCGCTGGCGCCCAGCCGGTTGGCGCCGTGGTCGGAGAAGTTGGCCTCCCCGATCGCGAACAGGCCGGGGACGGTGGTCTGCAGGTCGTAGTCGACCCAGAGCCCGCCCATCGTGTAGTGGATCGCCGGGTAGATCCGCATCGGCGTCCGGTACGGGTCCTCGGCGGTGATCCGCTCGTACATCTCGAAGAGGTTGCCGTACTTGGCCTCGACGGCGTCCCGGCCCAGCCGGCGGATCGCGTCGGCGAAGTCCAGGTAGACGCCCTGGCCGCCGGGGCCGACGCCGCGGCCCTCGTCGCAGACGTTCTTGGCGGCGCGGGAGGCGATGTCGCGGGGCACCAGGTTGCCGAAGGAGGGGTAGATCCGCTCCAGGTAGTAGTCCCGCTCCTCCTCGGGGATGTCGGCCGGCGGCCGGGTGTCGCCCTGGGCCCTGGGCACCCAGATCCGGCCGTCGTTGCGCAGCGACTCGCTCATCAGGGTGAGCTTGGACTGGTGGTCGCCGGAGCGCGGGATGCAGGTCGGGTGGATCTGGGTGAAGCACGGGTTGGCGAAGTAGGCGCCGCGCCGGTGGGCCCGCCAGATCGCGGTGGCGTTGGAGTTCTTGGCGTTGGTGGAGAGGTAGAAGACGTTGCCGTAGCCGCCGGTGGCGAGGACGACGGCGTCCGCGGTGTACGTGCTGATCGCGCCGGTGACGAGGTCGCGGGCGACGATGCCGCGGGCCCGGCCGTCGACGACCAGGAGGTCCAGCATCTCGGTGCGCGCGTGGAGTTCCACGTTCCCGGCGGCGATCTGCCGGGAGAGCGCCTGGTAGGCGCCGAGCAGGAGCTGCTGGCCGGTCTGGCCGCGGGCGTAGAAGGTGCGGGAGACCTGGACGCCGCCGAAGGAACGGGTGTCGAGCAGTCCGCCGTACTCGCGGGCGAAGGGCACGCCCTGGGCCACGCACTGGTCGATGATCTCCACGGACACCTGGGCGAGCCGGTGCACGTTGGACTCGCGGGCGCGGAAGTCGCCGCCCTTGACGGTGTCGTAGAAGAGGCGGCGGACCGAGTCGCCGTCGTTGCGGTAGTTCTTGGCCGCGTTGATGCCGCCCTGGGCGGCGATCGAGTGGGCCCGGCGCGGGGAGTCCTGGAAGCAGAACTGGACGACGTGGTAGCCCTGTTCGGCGAGGGTGGCGCCGGCCGCGCCGCCGGCCAGGCCGGTGCCGACGACGATCACGGTGTGCTTGCGCCGGTTGGCCGGGTTGACCAGCTTGGCGTCGAACCGCCGCTGGTCCCAGCGCTGTTCGATCGGCCCGTCCGGGGCCTTGGTGTCGACGACGGGTTCGCCGGCGGTGTAGTCCAGGTAGGTCACTTCACGACTCCGGTCATCACGGCCACGGGGACGGACAGGAAGCCGGCCGTCAGCACGAGTGCCAGGCCGTTCGCGGTCAGCTTGAGCGCCCGGTCCCGGCGGGCGTTGTTGGCACCGAGGGTCTGCGCGGCGCTCCAGAAGCCGTGCCGGACGTGCAGGCCGACGGCCAGCATCGCGACGACGTAGAACACGTCGACGTACCAGCGGCCGAACGAGGCCACGATGTTCTGGTACGGGTGCCCCTCCTGGGCGGCCGGGTTCACGGTCAGCGTGGTCAGGTCGAGGATGTGCCAGACGATGAACAGCGCCAGGATGACCCCGCCCCAGCGCATGGTCCGGGTCGCGTAGCTCGCCCGGCGCCGCTTGTGGACGTAGGCGCTCGGCCGGGCGGCGAGGTCGCGGCGGCTGAGCTGGTACGCGCTGACGCCGTGCAGGACGACGGAGGCCAGCAGGCCGAGCCGGGCGATCCACAGGAACCACGCGTGGCCGAGGAACGGCTGTCCGATGGTGCGCAGCCAGGCCGCGTAGCCGTTGATGTCGTCGGGGCCGAAGAACACCTTGAGGTTGCCCAGCATGTGCGCGACCAGGTACAGCAGCATGACCAGTCCGGTGACGGCCATGACCGCCTTCTTGCCGACGGTCGACCGCCACAGTGTCGCCAGGGTGGACGGATGCCGGCCCGTCCGAGTCGCGGTTGTCATGGCTGCAACGGTAGGGAGGTCGGCCAGGGTGCGTCCAAGACATGATGCGGCTCACGACGATAGGCACTGGCTATCGATGCGGCCTATCCTGGTCGGGTGCAGCTCCAGCAACTCCGCTACTTCCTGGCCGTGGCCGAGACCCGCCACTTCACCCGGGCGGCCGAGGCCGCCCATGTGGCGCAGCCGTCCCTCTCGCAACAGATCCGCTCGCTGGAGCGGGAGTTGGGCGCCGAGCTGTTCCACCGCACCCGGGGCAACATCGCACTGACCGACGCCGGGGACGCCCTGCTGCCGCTGGCCCGGCGCATCCTCGCGGACACCGAGAGCGCCCGGCTGGCCGTCCAGGAGACGGTGCAGCTGCGCCGGGGACGGGTCCGGCTGGGCGCGCCGCCGAGCCTGTGCACCAGCCTGGTGCCCGACGTGCTGCGGGTGTTCCGCGACCGCCACCCGGGCGTCGCGCTGGTGGTCCGCGAGGGCGGCTCGCGCGACCTGGTGCGCTGGCTGGCGGCGGGGGAGCTCGACCTCGCGCTGATCATCACCCCGCCGAGCGGGGAGCAGGCGCCCGCCCTCGCCGTCACCGAGCTGCTGCACGAGGAGCTGGTGCTGGTCTCCGCCGGGCGGCGGGCCCGGCCCAGGGCGCGCGTGGCGGAGCTGCGGGAGCGGCCGCTGGTGATGTTCCGGGAGGGCTACGACGTGCGGGAGGCGACCCTGGCGGCCTGCCGGGCGGCCGGGTTCGAGCCGGAGTTCGCGGTGGAGGGCGGCGAGATGGATGCGGTGCTGGGCTTCGTCCGGGCCGGCCTCGGGCCCGCCGTCGTCCCCGGCATGGTGGCGGCCCGGTCGGGTCTGGTGGTCACCCCGTTCGCCGGGCCCGGGCTGGGCCGCACCATCGCCGTCGCGCACGGCCACGAGGTGCCGCCGACCCGTGCCGCGGAGGCGCTGCGCACGACCCTGCTGGCGCACCTGCACGACGCCGCGCGGGCGGGCGAACTCCCGCCGGGCACCCGGCTGCTGCTGTGACCCGGGCCCGGCGGCGGGTGCCCCGGGCCCTGCGTGGGCGCCCCCGGCTCGGCGCCGGGCGCTGCCGGCTCAGTGCGGTGCCGGCTGGAACAGCGCGTCGTCGTAGTCCGCGAAGAGCACCGGCATCGCGCGGCGGAACGCGGTGACCTCCGTGCTGTCCTGCAACTCCCGGCAGAGCGTCTGCGGCCAGTACCAGTAGCCGCGGGAGGCGAGCAGCCGGTCCAGGTAGGCGTCGAACGAGTACCCGGTGTCGTACAGCTCCTCGCCGAAGTAGTGGTAGTGGACGGAGTCGAGCGGGGGGAGCAGCGCCGCGCAGGCCTCGGGGACGAACATGTCGAAGGGCCTGACGCGGCGGTACTCCTGGTCCTCCGGCGAGTGCCAGGTGACGCCCCGCCAATCGCCGAAGACCTCGCCCAGCGGAAGGAGGTGGACGAGGCCCTGGTCCGAGAGGTCGCCGTGGCGGAGCTCGGGGACGGTGTGGCGCCACCGCAGGCGCACCGCTCCGACCTCGCGGTAGAAGGCCTCGACGCCGGCCGGGAGGCGGCCGTCGGCCAGCCGGACGGCGTGCTCGATCTCGGAGGGCGGGGTCGGTGGTGCGACGGTCGCCTCCAGGAGTTCCACGCGGGGGTTGCGTTCCAGGTCGGCGATCATCGCGTCCAGCCGGGTGCGGGCGGTGGTCACGTGGGTCTCCTTCGAGGCGGTCGGCGGGTGTCAGAGCCGGTTGTTCTCGATCTCCCACGCGGCGCCGTGCAGTTCCTTGCCGGTGGTGTCGTAGACGGTGTACTCGGCCTCGATCTTGCCGGCGAGCTTGGCGGAGTAGTTGGTGTCGATGTCGGTCTCCACCGCGCTCGCGAGCGGCGCGAAGTCCTTCCCGGCCGGGTGGGTGCTGTAGTCGGCCCGCACGGCGTACTCGACCACGTTGCCGTTGGTGAGCACCTGGGCCTTGACGTCCTTCTCGACCTTCGCATGGTGGGCCGAGTTCGCCGACTTGCAAAGCGGAGTGAGGTTGCTCATCGTGTTGCCGGGGCCGCCGACCTGCTCGTTGAGCAGGTGTCCCTGCACCATGTACCTGCTGAACCAGTCGGCCGTCGCGCCGCTCCCGGTCGGCCACCAGGACGGCTGGACACTCGGCCTGGAGCCCTTGCCGAGCTGCCCGGGCCAGAGTTCGGCGTGCATCGAGGTGCCGAGGCCGTCCCCGTTGATCGCGCCGTAGGTGGCGTACGGGGCGCCGGTGAAGGCGCGCTGCACGGCCACCTCCGGCTCGGGGGAGGGGGAGTGGGCCTGGGTGGCGACCCGCTGGACGGCCTGGGGCAGTGAACGGCCCAGCGCCCGGACGGCGTTCGCCTCGGCGGCGCGCTCGAAGCGGTCGCCGGGGTCGCTGACGGACAGCCCGTCGCCGCGGTCGGTGCCCGCCACCGGGCCGGAGCGCTGCTGGATGACGTGGGTGAGTTCGTGGGCCAGCGTGCGCTTGTCGGTACCGCCCCGGCCGAGCACGACGTGCTCGCCGGAGGTGTAGGCGCGGGCGCTGATCTCGGCCGCCGAGCGGGCCGCCGCGGAGTCGTCGTGGATCCGCACGCCGCTGAAGTCGGCGCCCAGCCGGGCCTCCATCTCCGCCCGCACGTCGTCGGCCATGGGACGGCCCGGCGACCGCAGCACCCGGTGGACGGTCGAGCGCTGTACGGGGGGCCCCGACTGCCGTCGCTCCCCGACGAGCCGGGCCACGGCCGCGTTGCCGATGGTGCGCTGCAAGGCCGGGATCGACCGGGGGTGCAACGGCCCGGACTGCTGCCGCACGGGCGGCCGACCGTGTGCACGGTGCTCCGACGTGTCCCGCGTCTGCTGGTCGTGCGCGTGCACATCCACCTCCTGGACGGGCGGTTCGAGCCGTGGTCGCGGCCTGTCAGAGCCGGTCTACGGCGATCCGACGGGCGAGGGCAAGGACCGGAGGGGCAGTGTCGGGGGCAGACCTCCGTGGCCCGGGCGCCCGGCTGCCCGCCCTGGGTACCGGGCGGGCGGAACCCGGCCGGGGCCGGGGCCGACGAAGGCCCGGAGCACGGGGGGTGCGCTCCGGGCCTTCGTCGGGCGGTCGGGTCAGGCCGGGAGGACGGCCTCCAGGGCGGTGATCAGCTCGTCCGCCTCCGGCTCGACGCGGGGGCGGATCCGGGCGGCCACGGTGCCGTCGGGGGAGATCAGGAACTTCTCGAAGTTCCAGGAGACGTCCCCGGCCTCGCCCTCGGCGTCGGCGACCTGGGTCAGCTGCCGGTACAGCGGGTGGCGGTCGTCGCCGTTGACGTCGAGCTTCTCCAGGAGCGGGAAGGTCACGCCGTAGGTGGTGGAGCAGAAGGTCCGGATCTCCTCGGCGCTGCCCGGCTCCTGCCCGGCGAACTGGTTGCAGGGGACGCCCAGCACGGTGAACCCGCGCCCGGCGTAGCGCTCCTGCAGACGCTCCAGGCCGGCGTACTGCGGGGTCAGGCCGCACTTGGAGGCGACGTTGACGATCAGCAGGGCCTTGCCCTTGTACTCGGCCAGCGAGGTCGGCTCGCCGGCGAGGGTGCGCAGCGGGATGTCGTACAGGCTCACGGTGGTGGTCCTTTCGGCAGGTCGGCGGCGGGTCGCCGCCCGGGCACACGGTAGCGGCCCCGGACGGGTCAACCGTGCCGGCGCCGCCGGTGTTCCGTACCTGCGGGGGCGTACGGAGCGGCTCGTACGCCCCCGCAGGGACGGTCAGAGCGCGAGCGGCCTGATGGCCGTCGGCGCGTGCCCGGGGAGGGTGGCGAGTTCCTCGAACTCGTTGACCTTGTCGATGTCGTTGCCGCTCATCGCGATGTTGGTGACCCGCTCCAGGATCGCCTCGACGACGACCGGGACGCGGAACTCGGCGGCCAGCTTCTTGGCCTCCTCGAAGGCGGGCAGCAGGCCCTCCGGCTCGGTGACCCGGATCGCCTTGCAGCCGAGGCCCTCGGCGACCTTGACGTGGTCCACGCCGTAGACGCCCAGTTCCGGCGCGTTGATGTTCTCGAACTCCAGGTTGACCTGGAAGTCGATGTCGAAGGTGCGCTGCGCCTGGCGGATCAGGCCCAGGTAGGAGTTGTTGACCAGCACGTGGACGTACGGGATCCGGTGCTGGGCGCCGACCGCCAGCTCCTCGATCATGAACTGGAAGTCGTAGTCGCCGGAGAGCGCGACGATCCGGCCCTCGGGGTCGGCGGTGGCGACGCCCAGCGCGGCCGGGATGGTCCAGCCGAGCGGTCCGGCCTGGCCGCAGTTGATCCAGTGGCGCGGCTTGTAGACGTGCAGCATCTGCGCGCCGGCGATCTGGGAGAGGCCGATCGTGGTGACGTAGCGGGTCTCCGGCCCGAAGGCCCGGTTCATCTCCTCGTAGACGCGCTGCGGCTTGAGCGGCACGTTGTCGAAGTGGGTGCGGCGCTGCAGGGTGGCCTTGCGCTCCTGGGTGGCGGCGGCCCACGCACTGCGGTCCTTGAGCTTCCCGGCGGCCTTGAGCTCCGCGGCGACCAGGACGAACAGCTCCAGCGCGGCCTTGGCGTCGGAGGCGATGCCGAGGGCGGGGGCGAAGATCCTGCCGATCTGGGTGGGCTCGACGTCGACGTGGACGAAGGTGCGGCCCGCCGTGTAGACGTCCAGTCCGCCGGTGTGGCGGTTGGCCCAGCGGTTGCCGATGCCGAGGACGAAGTCGGAGGCGAGGAAGTTCTCGTTGCCGTAGCGGTGCGAGGTCTGCAGGCCGACCATGCCGGCGTTCAGCTCGTGGTCGTCGGGGACGATGCCCCAGCCCATCAGGGTCGGGACGACCGGGACGCCGGTCAGCTCGGCGAACTCCAGCAGCAGCTCGGAGGCGTCGGCGTTGATGACGCCGCCACCGGCCACGATCAGCGGGCGCTCCGACGCCTGGAGCAGCGCGATGGCCTTCTCGATCTGGACGCGGTTGGCGACCGGCTTGTAGACCGGGAGCGGCTGGTAGGCCTCGGGGTCGAAGTCGATCTCGGTCAGCTGGACGTCGATCGGCAGGTCGATCAGGACCGGGCCGGGGCGGCCGGAGCGCATCAGGTGGAAGGCCTGCTGGAACACGCCGGGGACCTGCGCGGCCTCCAGGACCGTGGTCGCGGCCTTGGTGACCGGCTTGGCGATCGAGGCGATGTCGACGGCCTGGAAGTCCTCCTTGTGCAGCCGGGCGACGGGTGCCTGGCCGGTGATGCACAGGATCGGGACGGAGTCGGCGATCGCCGAGTACAGGCCGGTGATCATGTCGGTGCCGGCCGGACCGGAGGTGCCGATGCAGACCCCGATGTTGCCGGCCTTGGCGCGGGTGTAGCCCTCGGCCATGTGGGAGGCGCCCTCGACGTGCCGGGCCAGCGTGTGCCGGATCCCGCCGGAGGCCTTGAGGGCGGCGTAGAACGGGTTGATGGCTGCGCCCGGCACGCCGAACGCGACCTCAACGCCTTCGAGCTTGAGGATCTCCACGGCCGCGCGGGCGGCTGTCATACGAGGCATCGGGTCTCTCCTGCGTCGGCCCGCAGTGGCTCGGAGGGCTCATCTCCTGAATTCCACCATACGGAAGAACGGTTTCTGTATGTGGAAACAAGGTAGGGCGGGGCTCGTCGGGGCGTCAAGGGGGGATTCAACAGAATGTGGAAGCCCTGGCGGCGTGACCGGGCGGCTGGCCGAGCAGCCGACCGAGCAGCCGACCGAGCAGGTGGCCGGGCGGTCGACCGAGCAGGTGGCCGGGCGGTCGGGATTCGTACGTCCGGGCGGCATCCGTGCTGGTGTGCGCGGGGAAGCAGGCCTTCCGGGCCGGGAAGCGCACCCGGTGTGCAGCACCGGTGAAGGGACCGTGTCCGAGGTGGGCCCGCCCCGCCGCCCTGGGTACCGTCGGTGGCACGCCGGGCCCGTGACATCCGACGGGGGCCGTGGCAGGGGAGTCCGGGAACGCCGGGAGCGGGGGGAACTCCGTCGGCCGCCCCGTCCGGGGCCGGCGCGCCCGCCCTGCCGCACCCGTCCCGCAGCGCCCTCGTTCGTCCCCTCCTCCGCTTCCTGCCCCGCGCCGAACGGCCGGCGCCGAACGGCCCGCGCCGTACGGTCCGCACCCCCCGGCCGGCGCCGTACCCGCGTGCTTCCGAACCCCCTGGCTCCCGCGCCGCAACGGCGTGCACCGCCTGGCTCCCGCACCGCAGCCGCCTGGCTCCCGCACCCCGACGGCGTGCACCGCCTTGCCCTCGCACCGCAACGGCGTGCCCGCAGCCGCGGGCACGCGGAAGGAGCGTCCCCATGCGCCGCTGTACCCCTGCCCGCCCCCCGGTGGTGACCGGGTGAACCGCCCGCCGCACCGGAGCGAGGGACCGCCGGGCCGCCCCCGGAAGGACTCCCCGCCGGGCCGGACCCGGACCCCGGTCGCCGCGCTGCGCGCCGTGCCCTGGTGCCGCGACCTGCCCGCCTCGCTGGTGGTCTTCCTGGTCGCCCTCCCGCTCTGCGTCGGCGTGGCCGTCGCCTCCGGCGTCCCGGCCGAGCTGGGCCTGGTCACCGGCATCGTCGGCGGCCTGGTGGTCGGCGCCCTGCCCGGCAGCAGCCTCCAGGTCAGCGGTCCGGCCGCCGGGCTCACCGTCCTGGTCGCCGACGCCGTCCGCGAGTTCGGCGCCGGTGCGCTCGGCCTGCTGGTGCTCGGCACCGGCCTGCTGCAGCTGGCGATGGGCGCCCTGCGGCTCGGCCGCTGGTTCCGGGCGATGTCCGCCTCGGTGGTGCACGGCATGCTGGCCGGCATCGGACTGACGCTGGTGTTCGGCCAGCTCTACGCGCTCGCCGACCGCAGGGCCCCCGCCACCGGACCGGAGAAGATCACCGGACTGCCCGCCCTGCTGGGCGACGTCCTCACCGCCGCGGCCGACCCCGGGGCGGTCGCCCTCGGCCTCGGCACCCTGCTCGTCCTGGTCGGCTGGAAGTACCTGCCGGAGCGCGCCGCCCGCGCCGTGCCCGCGCCGCTGGCCGCCGTCGGCCTGGCCGCCGCCGTCACCGCCGCGGCCGACCTGCCCGTCGCCCGGATCCGGGTGGCCGGCCTGCTCGACGTCGTCCGGCTGCCCGACCGTGCCTCGCTCGACGGCCTGGCCGGCACCGCCGGGATCGGCACGGTGGTCGCCTTCACCCTGATCGCCTCCGCGGAGACGCTGTTCAGCGCCGCCGCCGTCGACCGGATGCACCACGGCCCGCGCACCGACTACGACCGCGAACTCACCGCGCAGGGCATCGGCAACACCGTCTGCGGACTGCTCGGCGCGCTGCCGATGACCGCGGTGATCGTCCGCAGCGCCACCAACGTCCAGGCCGGCGCGCGGACCAAGGCCTCCCGCTTCCTGCACGGGTTCTGGCTGCTGCTGTTCACCGCGCTGCTGCCCGGCGCGCTCGGGCTCGTCCCGCTCGCCGCGCTGGCCGCCGTGCTGGTCCACGCCGGCGCCAAGCTCGTGCCGCTGCGCCGGATCGTCGCGCTCTGCCGCGGCCACCGGGGCGAGGCGCTGGTGCTCGTGGTGACGGCGGCCGCGATCATCGCCACCGACCTGTTCGAGGGGGTGCTGATCGGGGTCGGTCTGGCGGTCGCCAAGTCCGCCTGGCAGACCTCGCACCTGCAGATCGCGGTCGAGGAGACGGTGCTCCCGTCCGGACGGCCGTTGCACCGCGTGCGACTGAGCGGCAACGCCACCTTCCTGCGGCTGCCCCGGCTGCTGGACACCCTGGAACGGCTGCCGGACGACCGGCCGGTCGAACTGGACTGGTCCGGGCTGCGCCACCTGGACCACGCCTGCACGGTCGCCCTCGCCTCCTGGGCCGCCCAGCACCGGGCCCGCTCCACCGCGACGCTGGCCGTCGAACCGCCGCTGCCTTCGGTGGCCTGACGGAGCGCCCGGCAGGGCCTAGCCTGGTCGCCGGTTCGGGAGGGCCCGAACCGGTGACCGGTGCCGTCGACCCGAGGAGTGCAGAGCCGTGATCGCAGCCTTTTCCGTGACCCCGCTGGGGATCGGCGAGGACGTCGGCGAGGCGGTCGCCGCCGCCGTCCGGGTGGTCCGCGCGAGCGGACTCCCGAACCGTACGGACGCGATGTTCACCAGCATCGAGGGGGAGTGGGACGAGGTGATGCCGGTGATCCGGGCGGCGATCGAGGCGGTGAAGGCCCACAGCAACCGGGTCAGCACGGTCATCAAGATCGACGACCGGGCCGGGGTCACCGACGGCCTCACCGCCAAGGTCGCCTCGGTGGAGCGGCACCTCGCGGAGGACTGAACCGGCCCGCCCCGGTCCGCCCGTCCTGCCCGGCCCGCCCCGGTGGGTGCGCCGGGCTCAGCCCGTCCTGCTCGGCTGCGCGGCGGGCTCGGCCGCCGCGGCCACCGGCCGGCGGCCGAGCAACCGGTCCACGGCGTACGGGCCGGAGCCGAGCACGGCGATGGCCAGGAACGCCCAGCAGAACATCACCGAGGCCTCGCCGCCGTTCTGCAGCGGCAGCAGCGCGTGCTCCTGGTGGACGGTGAAGTAGGCGTAGGCCATCGAGCCGGAGCAGAGCAGGGCGGCCGCCCTGGTGCCGGCGCCGAGCAGGACGAGGACGCCGCCGACCAGTTGGATCAGTGCGGCCCACCATCCGGGCCACTGGCCGATCGGGACGGTGCCGCCGCCCTTGGCGCCGCCGAGGACGCCGAACAGCGAGGCGGCGCCGTGGCAGGCGAAGAGCAGGCCGATGACGATCCGAAAGGCCGTCAGCACCAGTGGCCGGGCGGCCTCGGCGGCCTGGCGGGGGGAGGTGGGGACGTGTGCGGACATGCGGAGACGCCTCCTGTGGGGGGAAGGAGGGATGAGGCGGTAAGGGTAGCCTTGGTCTAGTCCACTTGGCAATGCTCCGTCAGATTGTTCGACCGGGATCGGCCGTCGATTTTTCTTGACCGATCATTCCGGAAAGGGCTAGCGTGTGGGACATGGCGCGAACGAAGGAATTCGACCCGGACGCAGCACTGCAGGCAGCCCTGGAGCTGTTCTGGCAGCGCGGCTACGAGGCCACCTCGATGGCCGACCTGGTCGAGCGGCTGGGCATCGGTCGGGCCAGCGTCTACGCCACCTTCGGCAGCAAGCACGAGCTGTACCTGCGCGCGCTGGAGCGGTACGCCGAGCAGGCCGACCCGGTGCTGCTGGCGGAGCTGTCCCAGCCCGGTCCGGTGCTGCCGGCGGTGCGGGCGATGGTGCGCCGGTACGCGGCGGAGTCGGCCGGGGCCGGGCGGGAGCGCGGCTGCTTCGTCACCAATACCGCCGTCGAACTCGCCCCGCACGACTCCTCCGCCGCCCGCCGGGTCAGTGCCAGCCTCGCCCACCTGGAGGCGGTGCTGACCGCCGCCCTGGTCCGGGCACAGGCGCAGGGGGAGCTGTCCGCCGGGCGGGAGCCCCGGGCGCTCGCCCGGATGCTGATGGTGCTGATGCAGGGGATGCGGGTGATGGGCAAGACCGTCGACGGCGCGGCCCGGGTGGGGGACGCCGCCGAGCAGGCGCTGGCGCTGCTGGACGTCGACTGACGCCGGACCGCACCGGCCCGAGACTTTGGCTGTCGTGATTCTGGACCGAACGGTCTTTATAAGGGAGGGGCTCATGAGTGGCACAGGGGGGCGCATGAACGGCACGGCGGCGGGCCGCTCCGGCTTCGCGCTGCTCGGCGCGGTGCAGGCGGTGCTGATCTTCACGATCATGATCCTCACCGTGCCGCTGCCGCTGGTCGCCCGCGAGTTCGCACTCGGCCCGTCCGGAGTGCTGCTGCTGAGCGCCGCGTACGGGCTCTCGTTCAGCTCCCTGCTGCTGCTCGGCGGGCGGTTGACCGACCGTCACGGCGGCCGCCCGGTGCTCCGGTGGGGTCTGCTGCTGCTCGCCGTCGCCTCCGTCGCCTGCGCCCTCGCGCCCGGCTACCCCGTCCTGCTGGCGAGCCGTTTCGTCCAGGGTGCCGGTGCGGCCCTCACCGCCCCGGCGGCGGTCGCCGTGGTCCGGGCGCTGCACCCCGAACCCGCCGCCTACCGGAGGGCGATGGCCACCTGGGGCGGCCTCTCGGTGCTCGGAGCGACGGCCGGCAGCGTGGTGTCGGGCGCGGTCGCCGCCGCGGTCTCCTGGCGCTGGCTCTTCGCGGTGCCCGTCCTGGCCGCCCTGACCGGCCTCGCCCGCTCCGGCGCGCTGCCCGCCGCCTTACCCTCCGCCGTACCCGGTGCCGCATCCGGCAGCGCCCCCGCCGTACCCGGCACCGCCCTCGCCGGACCGGCCGCTTCCGCCGGGCGCCGCCCCGCCCTCGACCTGCGCGGCGCGGCCCTCGCCACCGCCGGTGTCTGCGCGGCGAGTTACGCCCTGGTGGCGTCCACCGAACACGGCTGGACCGACCCGGGCGTGTACGGGCCGCTGGCCGCCGGCCTCGCCCTGCTGCTCGCCTTCGCCGCCGCCGAACGCCGCACCGCCGACCCGCTGCTGCCGCCCGGCTTCCTGGCCGACCGGCGCCGCGGCACCGCCCTGGTCGCCGTCTGGGCGCCCGCCGCCGGCACCGCGCTGACCTTCGTCCTGCTCTCGCTCTACCTCCAGCAGCAACGCGGCTGGAGCGCCGCCGCGACCTCCGCCGCCTTCCTGCCGTACGCCGCCGTCCTGCCGGTGTCCGGCCGCCTGGCCGGCCGACTGACCCTCCGGCACGGGCCGGTGCCCGTCACCGCCGCCGGCCTGGCCGTGGCGGGCGCCGGGCTCGGCCTGCTCGCCGGGATCACCCCCGGCAGCGGGTACGCCACCGGGCTGCTGCCCGCACTCCTCCTGGTGCCCGCCGGAGCCGCCGCCGCCTTCGCCGGAGCGGCCGTCCTCGCCACCGGCGGGGTGGCGCCCGGGCGCACCGGCCTGGCCGCCGGCGTGTTCAACACGGCCATGGAACTCGGCCCCACCGCCGCACTGGCCGCCCTGATGGCGCTCGCCGCCACCCGCCCGAGCGTCGTCGGCGGCTACGCCACGGCCTTCGCGGCGGCCGCCGCCGGGCTGGCACTCACCGCCGTCGCGGTCGCCGCCCTGCCCCGCACCACCACCCCGCCGGACGGCGGCAGCGCCGCACCGGAGCGCACCCCCAGTCCACCGGACGGCGCCGCCGCACCGGACCGCACCACCACCACCGCATCAGAACGCACCACCCGGACCGAGGAGTTCACATCATGACCACGCGTTTCGCCGACAAGTCCGTCCTGGTCACCGGCGGCGGCAGCGGCATCGGCCGGGCCATCGCCCTGGCCTTCGCCGAGGAGGGCGCCCGGGTCGCGGTCGTCGGCCGGAGCGCCGCCCCGCTCGCCGGGACCGTCGAACTGATCGAGCGGGCCGGCGGCAAGGCGGTGGCCCTCACCGGCGACGTGACGAACGGCGACGACGCCGCCCGGCTGGTCCGCGAGACCGTCGAGCAGTTCGGCGGGCTGGACGTCGCCGTCAACAACGCCGGGGTGCTCGGCGCGGTCGGCCCGGTGGCCGACATCGACGAGGCCGAGTGGCGGCGGGTGATCGACGTCAACCTCACCGGCACCATGCTCGCGATGAAGCACCAGATCGCCCACCTGCGGGCGCACGGCGGCGGCGCGATCGTCAACGTCTCGTCCAACCTCGGCGCCCACCGGCGGATCCCGAACCTCGCGGCCTACGCCGCCAGCAAGGCCGCCGTCACCGTGCTGACCCGCGCCGCCGCCCTCGACCACATCGCCGACGGCGTGCGGATCAACTCGGTGAGCCCGGGCGCGGTGGACACCCCCATGTCGGGCCGGCCGGGTGAGAGCGCCGCGGAGAAGGCCGAGCGGATGCGGGCCGACGTCCCGGTCGGCCGGGCCGGCGCGGTCGAGGAGATAGCCGCCGCGGTGCTGTACCTGGCTTCGGACGAGGCCGGCTACACCGTCGGCAGCGACCTGGTGCTCGACGGCGGCTCCAGCGCCTGACCGCCCACGGGCCCCGCCTGACCGCCCACGGGCCCCGCTCGATCGTCCACGGGCCCCGCCCGACCGTCGACCGGGCCCCGCCCGACCGCGCACGGGGGTCGCGGGCGGGCGGGGCTCACTCGCCCAGCCAGTCCCCGGGCACCGCCTCGTACAGCGCCTCCAGCGCCTCCGGGGTGCGTGCCCGGGCCGCCATCCACGCCTCCTCGACCACCGAGACCAGGACGCCCGGCCCCTGGTACCAGCGACAGCCCCGGCCGAGTGCGGGCAGCTCCCGGAACCCGTCGGGGAGGTCGTCCTCCGACTCGATGAAGTCGGTCAGCTCGTGGTCCTCCAGCAGCTTCTCCGTCATGGCCATCACCGCGGCCGCCGTCGAGAAGTGCTCCTCCCAGGGCTCCCACCGCTCCAGGGACTTGTCGGCCAGGTCCATCCGGATCACCGTCGGCGGATCCTCCCGGTCGACGCCCCCGCCGCCGATGCCCCCGCCGCCGTCGACGTCCCCGCGCTCGATGCCGCCGCCCTCGGCAGCCGAGTGGTCGGGTCCGACCGGCACCAGGCAGGCCGTCGGCACCCCCCAGTGCGCGCAGCCCTGGTTCTCCGCCCGGTAGACCAACGCGCCGTCCAGCACGAACAGTTCGTCCGGCGTCAGCAGCACGTCGTGGTTGCTGGTGAGGTCGGCCCGCCGGCCGAACAGCCGGTACGCCTCGCGCAGCGCCGCCGGCAGCCGCAGGCCGAGCCGCCGCTCGGCGGCGTCGAGGTCGGCGTCCGGGAAGCCGTCGTCCGGCCCGAGCGGCTCGCCCCAGTACGCGGCGAAGCCGCTGACGAGTGCCCAGGAGCCCGCGCGGCCGCGCAGACTTTCGGCCATTGCGGCCCGTATGTCGAATTCCGTTTCGTCCACCCGCGCACCGTACGGCACCCCTCCGACAACGCCGTGAACCGCTCAACAGCGGTGCGGGAGCCCGTCCGGGCACGACCGGCCGAAACCTGACGCGAACGCGTAATCCCGGTGACACCCGTTGATCACCACGGGGTTTCCGCCGCGTCGTGTGGGCAGGACACGGTTTCGGCCGGAACCGACATCACGAAAGGCGGACGCGCACCGTATGCCGACCGCACCGCACACCGCGCCCCGAGCGGGCCGTCGAAGCCGCTGGGGCGAACACGGGCTCGCCTGGGCCTTCCTGCTGCCCTCCCTGGTGGTCTTCGTCCTCTTCATCGGCTACCCGCTGGGCCGGACGGTCTACCTGAGCGGGCACGCCAACGACCTCTTCGGCGCGCCCTCCCGCTTCGTCGGGGCGAAGCACTACACCGACCTGCTGACCTCGGCGGACTTCCGCCGCACCCTCGTCACCACGGCGCTGTTCACCCTGCTCACCGTGGTGCCAGGGGTGCTCGGCGCGCTGGTGCTGGTGCTGCTCCTGGAGAACCGGATCCGCGGCGTGCGGCTGCTGCGCTCCGCCTTCGCGCTGCCCTTCGCCTTCTCGGTGGCGAGCGCGTCGGTGGTCTTCGCGGTGTTCTTCAACCCGGCCAGCGGGGTGCTCAACGGCCTGCTCTCGCACGTCGGCCTCGGCCCGGTGGGCTGGCTGACCGACTCCCGGTACGCGCTGGTCTCGGTGGCCGTCACCACGGTCTGGATGAACCTCGGCTACAACGTGCTGGTGCTCTCCGCCGGGATCGGCTCGATCCCGCAGGAGGTGGTGGAGGCGGCCCGGATCGACGGGGCGTCGGGCCTGCGGCTGGCCCGCTCGATCACCGTCCCGATGCTCGGCCCGAACCTGTTCTTCCTGACCGTCGTCTCCACCGTGCACGCGCTGCAGAGCTTCGGCCAGATCCACATCCTCACCAAGGGCGGGCCGGACGGCTCCACCCGGACCCTCGTCTACTCCGTCTACGAGAAGGCCTTTGCCTACGGCTCCAGCGACTTCGGCACCGCGAGTGCCCAGGCCGTGGTGCTGCTCGTGGTCGTCCTCGCCTGCACGGCCGTCCAGTTCGGCGTCCTGGAGCGGAAGGTGCACTACGCATGACCTCGATCGCCACCACCGACGTCGAGGCGCCCGAGGCGCCCCGCCCGCGCACCCGCACCCTCGCCGGGCGCTCCCCGCGCGACCTGCTCGGCCGCGCCGCCGTCTACCTGCTGCTCGGCGTGGCCGTCGTCACCGTGGCCTTCCCGGTGTACTACGCGGTCGCCGGCGCCTTCATGGGCCCGTCGGAGCTCTCCTCCTACCCGCCCGCGCTGGTGCCGCACTCGGTCACCGGGCGGAACTTCTCGGGCGCCGTGGGCGCGATCCCGCTGGCCCGCCAGTACGCCAACTCGGCGGTCGTTGCCACCGCCATCACCCTCGCCCAGCTGTTCACCTCGATCCTGGCCGCGTACGCCTTCGTCTTCCTGCCGCTGAAGGCGCGGGCGGCGGTGTTCGGGGTGTTCCTGGCGACGCTGATGGTCCCGTGGGAGGCCATCATCATCCCCAACTACCTGACGCTGTCGGGCTGGGGGCTCGGCAACACCTACTTCGGCCTGGTGCTGCCCTTCCTGGCGTCCGGCTTCGGCACCTTCATGCTGCGGCAGGCCTTCCGCCAGCTGCCCGGCGAACTGCGCGACGCCGCCCGGATCGACGGCGCCGGCCACTGGCGCTTCCTGTGGCGGATCGTGGTCCCGCTCAACAAGCCCGCGCTCGCGGCGCTGTCGATCTACGTCTTCCTGTCCGCCTGGAACCAGTACTTCTGGCCGCTGATCATCACGCGCACGGCGGAGATGCAGACCCTGCAGATCGGTCTCACCTCGCTGCGCGACTCCGAGATGGCCGATCCCGGGCTGATCCTGGCCGGCGTCGTGCTCTCCCTGCTGCCCACGCTCGCCCTGGTGGTCTTCGGCCAGCGCTTCATCGTCCGCGGCCTCACCGCGGGCGCGGTGCGCTGACCCGTGCCACGTCCGTCCCTCGCCAGTCCCTCGCCAGTCCATCGCGTTCGAGAGAGAGAACCCTCGTGAAGAAGAGTGCACGCGCGCTCGCGGCCCTGCTGGTGGCCGGCCTGTCCCTGACCGCCTGCAGTTCCTCCGGTTCCGGGTCCGGTTCCGGCTCCGCCAACGACGCCGCGGCGCCCGGTGCCCAGGCGCTCGACCAGGCCTCCGGCGTCACGAACGTCGAGTTCTGGCACTCGATGACCGGCAAGAACGCCGAGGTGCTCACCGGGCTGGTCGACCAGTTCAACGCCGCGCACCAGGGCAAGGTCGCGGTCAAGGCGCAGTTCCAGGGCAAGTACGACGAGCTGGTCACCAAGTACAAGGCCGCGGTGCAGCAGAAGGGCACGCCCGCCCTGGTGCAGGTCTACGACATCGGCACCCGGTTCATGATCGACTCCAGGCAGACCGTCCCCGCCCAGGCCTTCGCGGACAAGGACGGCTACCCACTGGGCGACCTGGACGCCAACATCCGCAACTACTACTCGGTCGGCGGCAAGCTCCAGTCGATGCCGTTCAACTCCTCGATGCCGCTGCTCTACCTCAACGACGACGCCTTCAAGGAGGCCGGCCTCGACCCGGCGCAGCCGCCCAAGGACCTCAACGAGCTGGGCGAGCTCGCGAAGAAGCTGACCAAGAAGGACGCCGACGGCAAGACCGTCCGGTACGGCTTCGGCGCCGCCATCTACGGCTGGTTCGTGGAGCAGCTGCTGGCCGAGTCCGGCGCCATGTACTGCGACAGCGACAACGGCCGCAGCAACAAGGCCGGCAAGGTCGTGTTCGACTCCGCGCAGGGCGCGCAGATCGTCCAGTGGTGGGCCGACCTGGTCAAGGGCGGCTACGCGGCCAACACCGGCCGCACCACCGACGACGCGCAGGCCGCGTTCAAGGCCGGCACGGTCGCGATGCACCTGGAGTCCACCGGCGTGCTGCGCGGCTACACGGAGGCGGCGAAGTTCGCCGTCGGCACCGCCGCCTTCCCGAAGGTCACCGCCGCGGACCAGGGCGGCCCGGTGATCGGCGGCGCCTCGCTGTGGATCAGCGGCCCCGGCCACTCGGACCCCGAGAAGCGCGCCGCCTGGGAGTTCGAGAAGTTCGTGACGGCCCCCGAGCAGCAGGCCGTCTGGCACACCGGCACCGGGTACTTCCCGGTGAACACGAAGTCCCTGGACGACCCCAAGGACAAGGAGTGGGTGGCCAAGTACCCGCAGTTCCAGACCGCGATCGACCAGCTGAAGTCCACCAAGCCCACCCCGGCCACCGCCGGCTGCCTGCTCGGCGTCATGCCGCAGGCCCGCAAGGGCGTGGAGACCGCGATCGAGCAGACCGTCTCGGGCAGCAAGTCGGCCCAGCAGGCGCTGTCCGACGCCGCCAAGGAGCTGCAGCCGGCGATCGAGAGCTACAACAGCTCGGTGGGCTGAACCGCTGCCACCCGAACCGCCGTCACGGTCGGGCCGACGGCCCGCCCCGCGCAC
>NZ_JBHWCL010000141.1:0-25773 GCF_042735125.1 Kitasatospora sp. NPDC059599
GACACACGGCGGACGGGCGGCGGACGGACGTGGACGCGACGACGGGGCGCGGGTCAGGACGCCTTGTTGATCAGCTGGTCGATCGCGGCGTCGGCCTCCTTGGTGGCCTGGTCCACCGACTTGCCCTTGAGGATCGCGGTCAGCATGTCCGGGATGATCTTCTGCTTCTCGACCGCTCCCCAGCCGGGCGCCAGCGGGGTGAACCAGGCGTCCGGGACGGCGTTGGCCGCGGCGGCGGTGGACGGCTTGTTCTTCAGCGGGTTCAGCTGGGTGAGGTTGTTCGGCAGGATGTCCTTGTCGGCCAGCGCCTGCTCGGACTTGGTGCTGGTGAACATCCGGATCCAGTCGGTCGCCGGCGCCGCCGACGGGGACTTGGCGGTGACGGCGAGGTCGGAGCCGCCGATGAAGGTCGGCAGCGGCTTGCCGTCCGGGCCGGGCATGGTGGCCACCTTGACGGAGTCCTTGAGGCTCGGGTCGCCGGTGACCGGCGCGGTGACGCTGGCCGCCTCGTAGCCGTTGCCGTAGAAGGAGGCGGCGTGCCCGCGGGACATCGCCTCGTACTGGTTCTGCTCGTTCACCGTCAGGTCGCCCTTGTTGTACTTGCGCACCAGATCGGCGAAGTGGCCGATGCCCTCCTGGGACTTGGCGTCGTGCAGGGTGCCGTGCCAGTTCCCGGCGCTGTCGAACTTGGCGATGCTGCCGCCGTACGCGGCCACGTAGCTCATCGCCGCGTACCAGTACGGACCGGGCAGGTAGAGCGGGGAGAAGGTCCTGTCCGCCTTGTTCCTGTCCGCGACCTTGTCGAGGGCGGCCGTCAGCTCGGTCTCGGTCTTGGGGAACTCCGCGCTGCCGGTGGCCTGTTGGAAGGCGGTGGAGTTGTAGACGGCGACCCGGGAGCCGGCGTAGTAGGGCACGCACCAGAGCTTGTCCTGGTAGGTACAGGTGTTGGCGAGGGCCTTGATCCAGCTGTCGGAGTTGTCGAAGGTGGTCCGGTCCACCGGGGCCAGCGCGCCGGACAGCACGTACTTCATGGTCTCGGTGTTGCCCAGCTCGACCACGTCGGGGGCACTGCCCTCGGCGATGGCCTTGTCCAGCTTGGTGACCTTGTCCGCCCAGCCCTGGT
Organism: Kitasatospora sp. NPDC059599; assembly: GCF_042735125.1. Classification (NCBI taxonomy): domain Bacteria; kingdom Bacillati; phylum Actinomycetota; class Actinomycetes; order Kitasatosporales; family Streptomycetaceae; genus Kitasatospora; species Kitasatospora sp. NPDC059599. Next base: position 1,124 of record NZ_JBHWCL010000141.1, read on the forward strand.
AGGAGAGCTTGAGGGCGACGTTCGGGTACTTCGCCGCGAACTCGTCGTTGACCCGCTGGACCAGGTCGGGCCAGTTCTTCTGGGCGTCGTCCATCAGCCAGACCGTGACGGTGCCGGTGGCCGCCTTCGGGTCGGCCGCGGCGCTCCTGCCGTCGCCCGACGGTGCGCCCGACGAGGAACAGGCCGTCAGGCCCGCCGCCAGTGCCATGGTCCCGAGCGCCGAAACGAGCTGACGCTTCTTCACGCCGTCCTCCGAGGGTGTTAGAGCCGTGATGCCCGCCGGCAGCGTGATGGGCGCGCCCGCGGCGGAGAGTCCGGACAGGGGGCGGCGCAGAGCTTCGGGGTGGGCCGATACCACATCCGGCGAGGTTGAAATTCGAACCGGATGACTGGACTCTGGCCTAGACCAAAGGTGGTGTCAACGGCCAAATGTCCCTGTGCCCAAGGACGTTGCAGAGCCGTTGTACCCCGTGGCGATCAGTCGCCACCCCGTCACCATCGGTAGGACTTAAGGTGGATTTAAGGCCTGCTTGAGGGAGCACGGTCACTTCGCGAATCCGCAGGTCGACACCGGGGAAACGGAACGGGCCCGCCATGCGACATGCGCATGACGGGCCCGTCGGCCGACGCCTCCCGGAGCCGGCCGGTGACGTTCCTCCGGTGGTTCAGCCGACCGCTCCCGGCTGCCCGGTGAGCACCTCCACGGCCGCCAGCCCGCAGACCCGGGCGGCGCCGTGGGTGGCGACGTAGAGCGCGCCGACCGGCTCGGACTGGGGCAGCCCCATCTCGACCACGGCGGCGTCCGGGCGAACCGCCACCAGGCGGCCCAGCACGGCGGACATCCACGGGTAGCGGTGCGCGTCGCGGACCACCAGCACCAGGCGGCGGCCCTCGGCGTCGGCCACCAGCTCGCCGACCAGGCCGTCCAGCAGCTCCGGGGCCGCCTCGGCGGCCGACACCGCGCGGGTGCGGGTACCGGGGAAGCGGTCGGCCAGCATGCCGGCCACGCCCCACGGGGTGACGTCGCCGACCGCGATGTTGGGCTCGTCCGAGAACGAGGCCACGTACGGGCGCTCGCTCACCGGGGGCGTCACCAGACCCGGCGCCCGGACCACCTTCAGCGCCCGGCGCGCGGCCCGCAGGCCGACCGCCAGGTCCGGCTCCGGCCGCTCGCCCTGGGCCGAGATCCGGCCCCAGCTGCCCAGTGCCCGGACCCGGGCGGCGGCGTCCGCCAGCCGCTCCTCGTCGAGCTTCCCGGCCCGCACGCCCGCCACGATGGCGTCGCGCAGCATCAGCACGGTCTCCTCGTCGGCCAGTCCGCCGCCGACGCAGATCGCGTCCGCGCCGGCCGCCAGGGCCAGCACGGTGCCCTCGCCCATCCCGAAGGTGTCGGCGATGGCGCCCATCTCGATCGCGTCGCTGACGATCAGGCCCTGGTAGCCGAGGCCGCCGTCGGCCGGGGCGGCGCGCAGCAGGTCGCGCAGCACGGTCGGGCTCAGGGTGGCCGGCAGCTCCGGGTCCAGCGCCGGGATCATGATGTGGGCGGTCATCACGGCCTTGGTGCCGGCCGCGATCGCCGCCTGGAACGGGATCAGGTCGCGGGCCCGGAGCACGTCCAGGTCGACGTCGATGACCGGCAGGCCGTGGTGCGAGTCCACCGCGGTGTCGCCGTGGCCGGGGAAGTGCTTGGAGCAGGCGGCCACGCCGGCCGACTGCAGGCCCTCGACCCAGGCGGCAGTGTGCCGGGCGCACAGCTCCGGGTCCGCGCCGAAGGAGCGGACGCCGATGACCGGGTTGCGCGGGTTGGAGTTGACGTCCGCGGTGGGCGCCCAGTTGTAGTTGACGCCCGCCGCGGCCAGCGCCCGGCCGAGCTCGCGGGCGACGTCCCGGGTCAGCGCCGGGTCGTCGATCGCCCCGAGCGCGAGGTTGCCGGGCCAGGACGAGCCGGAGCCCGCCTCCAGCCGGGTGACGTCGCCGCTCTCCTCGTCGATGGCGATCAGGAGGTCGGGGTTCTCGGCGCGCAACGCCCGGGTGAGGGCCGAGAGCTGGTCGAGGTCGGCCACGTTGCGGTCGAACAGGGCGACCGAGCCGAGCCCGGCGGCGAGGTGGCGCAGCAGCCACTGCGGCGGCTCGGTGCCGACGAAGCCGGGCTGCAGGACGGTCAGGGCGTCGCGGTGCAGCTGGTCGCTGTCCGGCACGGTGGGAACGAGGATGCTCACGGTGACTCAGCCCTTCACGGCGCCGTCGGTGAGACCGCCGACGGCCTTGCGCTGCAGGAAGATGAACAGGATCAGCACGGGGATGGCGAACATCGTGGACGCGGCCATCGTGGCGCCCCAGTCGTTGCCGAAGGCGGTCTTGAAGGACGACAGCCACAGCGGGAGGGTCTTGCCCTCGTCCTTGTTGAGGATCAGGACGAGCGGGAACTCGTTCCAGGCCGTGATGAAGCCGAACAGCGAGGTCGACATCAGGCCCGGGGCCAGCAGCGGGAAGATCACCTTCACGAAGGCCTGGGTGCGGGTGCAGCCGTCCACCATGGCCGACTCCTCCAGCTCCTTCGGCACGGCGGCGATGAAGCTGCGCAGCGTCCAGATGGTGAAGGGCAGGATCATCATCATGTAGAAGAGGGTCAGCGGCACGAGGCTGTTCAGCAGCTCGTTGTCGCGGGAGATCATGTAGACCGCGATGGTCATGACCTCCCAGGGCGCCATCTGCGCCATCATGACGACCAGCACGAAGCCCTTGCGGCCGCGGAACTTCATCCGGGCGATGGCGAAGGACGCCAGGGTCGCGATCACCAGCGAGAGCAGCACCGCGCCGACGGTGACGGTGATGCTGTTGGTGACGTACGTCCAGAAGTTCGGGGCGTCGACCGCGGTGACGAAGTGGTCGAAGGTCCCGTCGAGCGGGACGAAGACCGGCGTCTTGCTGATGATGTCCTGGTCCTGCTTGAAGGACGTCGCGAACATCCAGTAGACGGGGAAGACGAAGAAGACGAACAGGACGACCGCGATCACGTTCGGCCAGGTACGTCCGAAGAGAGAGCGCCTCACAGCTCGTCCTCCTGCTTGATCATGATGCGGAAGTAGTACGCCATCAGCGCGCCCAGCATCAGGATGGTGAGCACGGCGATCGCGGAGCCGACGCCGTAGTGCTGGCCGGAGGAGCCCTCCAGGAAGGCGTGCACCGGCAGGGTGCGGGTCAGCTTCTCGGGGCCGCCGGCGTTGATCGCGTAGATCTGGGTGAAGGACTTGAACACCCAGATGACTTCGAGGAAGGTCGTGGCCAGGAAGAACGGCTTCAGGTTGGGGAAGATCACCGCGCTGAAGATCTTGAGGGAGCCGGCGCCGTCCATCCGGGCGGCCTCGTAGAGCTCCCTCGGGATGGTGGTCAGGCCCGCGTACATGTTGAACGCCACGAACGGGATCGACATCCAGACGATCAGCAGGATGACGACGAAGAAGGTCGTGTACTCGTTGCTGAGCCAGTTGTAGTCGGCCATCGAGTGCCAACCCAGCTGGTCCAGGCACCAGTTGACGACGCCCCACTGCGAGTCGAAGAGCCAGGTGTAGACGGTGGTCGCGGCGACGACCGGCATGGCCCAGGCCATCAGCAGGCCGATCTGCAGCAGCAGCCGCATCTTCTTGCCGAGGTGGTTCAGCAGGAGGCCGACCAGGGTGCCGGCGACCATGATGAGCACCACGTTGATCGCGGTGAAGGCGACGGTGCGCCCGGTGACCGACCAGAACTCCGGATCGGTCAGCTGCTCCTTGTAGTTGTCGAAGCCGTTCCACTCGGTGATGTGCATGACCAGCTGGCGCCGGTTGAGGTTCTGGAACGACAGCAGCACGGTCTTCAGCAGCGGCCAGCCCAGCAGGGCGAGCGTCGCCACGGTGGCCGGCAGCAGCAGCAGGTACGGGGCGAGGCGGGCGCCCAGCCCGGGGCCGCCCGCGGATCTGGTGCGCTTCGGCGCGGCACCCCCGGAGCCGCCGCCCGTGGCGCTCGTCTCGACACGGGCCGCAACGGCCTCCCCTGGATCGGGGGACTGCGTCTGCACCCGCTCCGAATGCACAGCCATCGTTCTCACTTCCTCACAACCCTGGCCACGACGGACAGGCGTCGCCCACCGGCCCCCCGCCGGGGACCGGTGAGCGACGCCGCCGGGGCCTGTCGTCGCCCCGCGGGCGGGAGTTCGACGACAGGCCCCGGGTGCTTACTGCTTCTGGTTCAGTCGCTTCGCGATCTCGTCGTCGTACTTCTTGGCCGTGGCGGCGTAGTCGCCGCCCTGCAGGGCGGCGGTCAGGAAGTCCTTGATCGGGTTCGGCTTGTCCTCGACACTGGCCCAGTTCGGGGTGTTCGGGGTGATCGCGCCGACCGCGGCGGCCGACTGGGCGGCCTTGGCGAAGTCGCCGGTGATCTGGCCGTTCAGGGTGGCCTTGTTCGGGATGCTGCCGGCCGCGGCGACCAGGCCCTCGTTCTTGTCGTTGAGGGCGATCTTCAGGAAGTCCTTCGCCATGTCGGTGTTCTTGCTCTGCGAGGCGATCGCGAGGTTCGAGCCACCGAGGAACACGCCGGAGGGCTTGTCGGCGGTCTTGCCGGGGAGCGGGAAGAAGCCGATCTTGCTCGCCGGCAGGACCTCCTCCTTCGGCAGCTCCCAGCCGAGGCCGATCATGGTGCCGACGTTGCCCGCGCCGAAGACGTCCTTCTGCTGCGGGGTGGCCTCGTCCTTGTCCTTCGGACCGGTGGCCGAGTAGCCCTGGAGCTTCTTGTAGGTCTCGAAGGCCTTCTGCGCCTCGGGCGAGGACAGGCCGCCGACCCACTTGTCGCCGTCCTTCTTCGCGATCTTGCCGCCCTCGCTGGTCAGCAGACCGAAGTAGACGTACCACTCCTGGCCGGGCATGTAGATCGGGTCGACGACACCCGGGACGGCCTTCAGCTTCTCCAGGTCGGCGTAGAACTCGTCCAGGGTCTTCGGGGCGTCGGTCAGGTTGGCCTTGGCCCACAGGTCCTTGTTGTAGGCGACCACGCGGTTGGTGACGAACCACGGGGCGGCGTACTGCTTGCCGTCCAGGATCGCGGCCTCGTTCTGGTTGGCGGCCCAGTTGTCGCCGCCCAGCGCGGACTTGTCCTTGGTGATGTCGAGCAGGCCGCCCGAGGCCGCGTAACCCGCGGTCTGGGTGTTGCCGACCTCCAGCACGTCGACCGAACCCTCGGACAGGGCGGCGGTGACCTTCGGGCCGATGTCGGTCCACTCCTGGGCCTGGAAGTCGACCTTCGAGCCCGGGTAGGTGGTCTCGAACTCGGTCTTGACCGTGTCGGTCCAGCCCTTCGGGGCCGAGCCGGTCATGGTCCACACCTTCAGCGTCTTGCCCTTGTACTTGTCGGCCGCCGAGGCGGACGACGACTTCGAGTCGCCGTCGCTCTTCTTGCCGTCCGAACCACAAGCCGCCAGGCCGACGACCATTGCTGCGACGCCGACCGCCGCGATGAGCTGACGCTTCACGCCATCCTCCTGAGGGATGCCTGGTTTACCCCCGTCGGGCGGCAGCGGCAGACCCACACAAAGCGGGGGAATTGGCGCCGCGGACCCCTTCGAGCGGGTGGGGGGATTCGTAGTTACCGGCCTAGTGGTGTAGACCAGATGCCTGGAGCTTGGCCTAGACCAATGGGCCTGTCAACGGCTGTTCGACCGATCTCGACCACCCGTTATCAAGCCGACACCGCGCATCGTTCATCGCGTGATGAGGTATTCGTTCCGTAGCCATACATGCAACGATGTGACCCGTTAACGATGTGGCGGGGTCTGTGAAGGCCTTGCGAGAAGCGGGAGAACAGGTCCGATGAGCAGCGACGGGGGAACCACCGCCCAGGCCGACGACCCCGAGGTGAAGAACCTCCCGACGCAGACCGGCGCCGACCCGACCGCGCGCGTCCCCAAGTACTACGGACTCAAGCGCCACCTGCTCCAGCTCACCGAGACCCAGCCCGCCGGCACCCCGGTCCCGCCGGAGCGCGCGCTGGCCGCCCAGTTCGACACCTCGCGCACCACCGTCCGCCAGGCCCTTCAGGAGCTGGTCGTCGAGGGCCGGCTGGAGCGCATCCAGGGCAAGGGCACCTTCGTCGCCAAGCCCAAGGTCGCCCAGGCACTGCAGCTCACCTCCTACACCGAGGACATGCGCGCCCAGGGCCTGGAGCCCACCTCCCGGCTGATCGAGATCGGCTACATCACCGCCGACGACCGGCTCGCCCCGCTGCTCGACATCAAGCCGGGCGGCCGCGTGCTGCGGATCGAGCGGCTGCGGCTGGCCAACGGCGACCCGATGGCCATCGAGGTCGCGCACCTGTCCGCCAAGCGCTTCCCCGCGCTGCGACGCAACCTGGCCAAGCACAACTCCCTGTACGCGGCACTGCGCGAGGTGTACGGGGTCACCGTGGCCGAGGCCGAGGAGACCATCGAGACCACGCTGGCCGACCCGCGCGAGGCCGGGCTGCTCGGCTCCGACCTGGGCCTGCCGATGCTGCAGCTGTCCCGGCACTCCTTCGACGCCGAGGGCGACCCGGTCGAGTGGGTCCGCTCCATCTACCGGGGCGACCGCTACAAGTTCATCACCCGCCTGAAGCGGCCGGAGTAGGCACCCGCTCCCGGAGGGGCGCCCGGCCCGGGCGCACTCCCCCACCGCGCCCCGGGCACCGGCGCGCGCGACCTGCGCGCCGGTGCCCTTCGCGTTCCGTGACGGACTTTCTTCCGAGTCGTCGCGACGGCGCCCCGGCCGCGTCCTGCGGTTGGCCGCCTGCGCCCCGCCGAGACGCCGGCCGCGTCCGGCACCGGTGACACCCGCCTCCGGCGACCGTCCCGTTCGCGCCCCGCGACGGCGGAGATCGGTCGGTCACGTCCGACTGGTGGGAAGTTCCGTCGTTTCCGGTGACATGGATCACCCCATGCTCTAGATTGCGCAGCCGTACTGACTGCCGATCACCGATGGTGCTGCTCGGCGGGCTCGCGGGGGCGTGCGACGCCTCCGGGGCTGCGGCGCCGACGGGGAGAAACCCTCCGGAGCGGAGCCGAAGATGCCGTCTGATCCCGATACCTTCGAAGATGTCATGCCCGAGCCAGCCGGGGCCGCCGTCCCGGCGGTGACCCCCGAGCAGGTGCTGGCCGGTCTCGCCCTGCTCGTGCCGATCGTCGCGATGCTGTGGGTGTCCTCGTACGACAAGGAGGACCCGGCGGTGGCCGGGGTGCCGTTCTTCTACTGGTACCAGCTGCTCTGGGTGCCGGTGTCGGCCGTCTTCACCGTCGCCGCCTACCTGCTGATCACCCGGGACGAGAAGGCCCGCAAGGCGGCCCGGAAGGGCGGTGCGCGATGAAGGACGTCAACGTGCCGGCCCTCGTGGTCTTCGTGCTGTTCTTCGCCCTGGTCACGGTGATGGGCTTCCTCGCCTCGCGCTGGCGCCGCGCGGACGACGCGGCGCACCTGGACGAGTGGGGCCTGGGCGGTCGCAACTTCGGGACCTGGGTGACCTGGTTCCTGCTCGGCGGCGACCTCTACACCGCGTACACCTTCGTCGCCGTCCCGGCGGCGGTGTACGCGACCGGCGCGGCCGGCTTCTTCGCGGTGCCGTACACGATCATCGCCTACCCGCTGGTCTTCCTCTTCCTGCCCCGGCTCTGGTCGGTCTCCCGGGTGCACGGCTACGTGACCCCGGCCGACTTCGTGCGCGGCCGGTACGGTTCGCGGCCGCTGTCGCTGGTGATCGCGCTGACCGGGATCCTGGCCACCATGCCGTACATCGCCCTGCAGCTCGTCGGCATCCAGGCGGTGCTGGACGTGCTGGGGGTCGGCGGCGGGGAGAACGCCAACTGGTTCGTCAAGGACCTGCCGCTGTTCATCGCCTTCGGCGTGCTGGCCGCCTACACCTACTCCTCCGGCCTGCGCGCCCCGGCGCTGATCGCCTTCGTCAAGGACGCCCTCGTCTACATCGTGATCATCGTCGCGGTGATCTACATCCCGATCCGGCTGGGCGGCTACGGGCACGTCTTCGACGCCGCCGCGCACAAGTTCAGCGCGCCGGGAGCCAAGGGGTCGATGACCGTCCCGCACGGCAGCCAGTGGACGTACGCCACGCTGGCCCTGGGCTCGGCGATGGCACTGTTCATGTACCCGCACTCGGTGACCGGCGTGCTGGCCTCCAAGTCCCGCAACACCGTGCGCCGCAACATGGCGATCATGCCCGCGTACTCGCTGATGCTGGGCCTGCTGGCGCTGCTCGGGTTCATGGCGATCGCGGCGGGCGTGGGCAAGGGCGTCAAGGGCTACAACTCCCAGCTCGCGGTGCCGCAGCTGTTCGCGGACATGTTCCCGGACTGGTTCACCGGCGTGGCCTTCGCCGCGATCGGGATCGGCGCGCTGGTGCCGGCCGCGATCATGTCGATCGCGGCGGCCAACCTCTTCACCCGCAACGTCTACAAGGACTGGCTCAAGCCCTCCGCCACCCCCGCCGACGAGACCCGGACCGCCAAGCTGGTCTCGCTGCTGGTGAAGGTCGGCGCACTGGTGTTCGTCCTCGGCATGGACAAGCAGGCCGCGATCAACCTCCAGCTGCTGGGCGGCCTGTGGATCCTGCAGACCTTCGTGGCGATCGTCGGCGGCCTGTTCACCCGCTGGTTCCACCACTGGGCGCTGTTCGCCGGGTGGGCGGCCGGCATGGTCTACGGCACCTGGAAGGCGTACGGGATCGCCAGCCCCGCCACCAAGCACTTCGGCGGCAACTCGGCCGGGATCCCCGGCATCGGCGAGATCGGCTACATCGGGCTGACCGCGTTCGCGCTCAACCTGGTCGTCGCGGTGGTGCTGACCCTGGTGCTGCGGGCCGTGAAGGCGCCGGAGGGCCCGGACGAGACCAGGCCGTCGGACTACAGCGCCGAGGCCGGCGACGACGAGCTGAAGAACGCGCCGGAGCCCGTAGCGGCGCACTGATTCGCGCGGTACGCGCCCTGTGATCGCGCCGTCTTCTCCGTGAACACTGGAGAGGGCGGCGCGATCATATGTATGAACAGGCGTGCACGCCGGGCACCACCAGACCGGACCGGCAACCGGCCGGAACCTGATCGACCACGGGGAGCTCGCGGCCATGGCAGAACTCGGTACCACCCTCAACGGCCAGCACCAGTCCACCCAGAGCCAGCACCACCACATCACCGCCCACCGCCCCGCGGCGGCCACCCGGCTGCCCTCCCTGCTGATCGCGACCCGGCACGGCGAGTCCACCGCCAACGTCGAGTTCCAGCTGGCCGAGGCCGCCGGCGCGCTCAGCGTCCCGATCAGCTGCCGCGACGCCGACATCCCGCTGTCGCTGCACGGCCGGCAGCAGGCCCAGGCACTCGGCCACTGGTGGGCCGCCCTGCCCGGCGCCGACCGCCCGCGCAGCGTCTGGTGCTCGCCGTACGTGCGCACCGCCGAGACCGCCGGAATCGCGCTCGCCCAGGCCGCCGGCCTCGGCGCCGTCCCCGTCTCGCTGACCGTCCGCTACGACGAGCGGCTGCGCGACCGCGAACTCGGCGTCCTGGAGATGCTGCCGAAGGCCGCCATCGAGGCCAAGCACCCGGAGGAGGCGGCCCGGCGGCGCAAGATGGGCGAGCTGTACTACCGTCCGCCCGGCGGCGAGTCCTGGGCCGACGTCGCGCTGCGGGTCCGCAGCCTGCTGCGGGACGTCTGCGAGGAGGAGGCCGGCCGGCCCGTCCTGCTGGTCGCCCACGACTGCACGGTGCTCATGCTCCGCTACGCGCTGGACCGGCTCACCGAGGAGCAGCTCATCGCGCTCGGGCCGGTGCACAACTGCTCCACCAGCCTGTGGCGGGCCCAGGACGGGCGGCTGCGACCGGACGGCTGGAACGGCGTCGACCACCTGGCCGCAGAGGCGAACTGACGGTCCACCGGCCCTCCGGTCGGCGCGGTCGGCGCGGTCAGCGCGGTCAGCGCGGTCAGCGCAACGCCGGGTCGGCGAAGCACCGCCGGTAGGCCAGCGGCGTGGTGCCCAGCCGACGGCCGAAGTGGTGCCGCAGGGCGGCCGCGTTGCCGAAGCCGCAGCGGGCGGCGATCGCGTCCACCGGCTCGGTGGTGGACTCCAGCAGCCGCTGGGCGAGCAGCACCCGCTGCCCGACCAGCCAGCGGTGCGGGGTGGTGCCGGTCTCCTGCTGGAAGCGGCGGGCGAAGGTGCGCGGCGACATGTGCGCCCGGGCGGCCAGCTGCTCCACGGTGGCCTCCTCGTCCAGGTGGTGGCGCATCCAGTCGAGCAGCGGGGCCAGGGAGTCGCCGTCGCACTCGGGCAGCGGGCGGTTCACGAACTGGGCCTGCCCGCCCTCCCGGTGCGGTGCCACCACCATCCGGCGGGCGATCTCCCGGGCCACCTCCGCGCCCTGCGCCCGGCGCACCAGGTGCAGGCAGGCGTCGATGCCGGCCGCCGTCCCGGCGGAGGTGATCACCGGGTCGTCGTCCACGTACAGCACGTCCTGCTCGACGGCGGTCCGCGGGAAGCGCGCGGCCAGCTGCTCGCTGTGCCGCCAGTGGGTCGTGGAGCGGCGGCCGTCCAGCAGCCCGGCGGCGCCCAGGACGAAGGCGCCGCTGCAGATGGAGAGCACCCGGCCACCGTCCGCCACCACCCCGCGCAGCGCCGCCAGCAGCGGCTCGGGGTAGCTCTCCCGGATCCGCGCCGCGGTGACCACCACGAGGTCGGCCCCGGCCAGCCGCTCGGGGCCGTGCGGGACGTCCACCGCGAAGCCGGCGTGGGTGGCGTGCGGCCCCGGGTGGGCGCCGGCGATCGCGAAGTCGTAGCCGGGCAGCCCGTCGGCGGTCCGGTCGAGGCCGAACACCTCGCAGGCCACTCCCAGTTCGAAGGGGTGGATCTCCTCCAGCACCACCGCGACCACGTTCTTCAGCATGCCGTCCAGGATGCCCCGGCCGCCCGCCGCGGCGGAAGGTGCCGGGTGGCAGGATTTCGAGGCAATCGGTCATTCCTGCCACTCGTGGCCGTCGCCCCGCCCGGCCAGAGTGGAGCCCATGGACAGCGACACCATCGCCAGCGCACTGGCCCTGGCCGGAACCGTCGGCGGCTTCGGCCTGCTCGGCGTCCTGATCGGCCGCGAGGTCTCCCGCGGCCCGGCAGCCGACCGCGACAACCACCACCGCCCGGGCGGCTACCCGGCCGACCTTGCCCGCCCCGAGCGGCTGTACGGCACCATGCCCGCCGCCTCGCTGCGCCCCTCCACCGATCCGGCCACCCTCCCGGTCCGTTCGACCCCGGAGCTTCGCACCCCGCACGGCTCCGGCACACTGGCCGCATGGACTACCTCATCCGCCCGGCCCTTCCGGAGGACCTCGAAGACGCCGGCCGCATCACCGTCGACGCCTTCGTCGGCGGCGGCTTCACCTCGCCCGGGAGCAGTTACGTCGAGCTGCTGCGCGACACCGACCGCCGGGCCCGGGAGGCCGAACTCCTGGTCGCGGTCGAGCCGGCCGGCGGACGGGTCCTCGGCTGCGTGACCTTCGCGGTCGGCGGCACCGAGTGGGCGGACATCGCCACCGCGCGCGAGGGCGAGATCCGGATGCTCGCCACCGACACCGCCTCCCGCGGCCGCGGCGTCGGCGAGGCACTGGTGCGCGCCTCGCTCGCCCGCAGCCGCGACCTCGGCCTGGCCGGCATGGCGTTCTCCACCCGCCCCGAGATGACCGCCGCCCATCGCGTCTACGAGCGCGTCGGCTTCCGGCGCACCCCCGAGCGCGACTGGTCGCCGTACCCGGGGATGGACCTGATGGTCTACACCCTGGCGTTCTGAGCGCCCGTCTGCCGCCGTACGCTCCCGCTGACTTGAAATGACCATCGGATCGGCTCGCTGCTAGTATCCGCCGCATGACGACGGGGAGTGCGCCTAGCGGCTGGTACGAGGACCCTTCCGGGCAGCCCAATACGCTGCGCTGGTGGGACGGTTCGACCTGGACCGACAAGGTTCAGGCCAAGCCGGGAGGCGGCAGCGCACCCGCGAGCCCCTTCCCCGGCCATGCCGCGCAGAACGCCGCCGCGCCGACGGCCGTCTCCCCCGCGGTGCCGGCCCCGCAGCCCGCGCCCCCGGTGGCGCCCGCGCCGACGCCGCACGCCGCGCCGACGCCGCACGCCGTGCCGGCCCAGGGCGCCGTACCGGCCCCGCAGCTCTCGCCCGGGATGCCGGCCCCCAAGCCGGTCCCCACCTCGGTGGTGTTCGAGACCGTCGAGCCGAACCGCACCAAGCACCGGATCCTGCTGGGCGTCGGCGCCGTGGTGCTGTCGGTCGCCATGGCGGGAGCCGGCTACGTGGTCGGCCACAAGACCGCCAAGACCGGCCCGGCGAAGGCCGATCCGACCGCGACCGCGGCGCCTGCCGACCCGAAGAGCCCGAACGGCTTCATGGGCACCGCCCTGACCGGCGGCCAGCAGTTCCCGGGCGGACGGCCGATCACCGGCCAGGACTCGAAGATGAACTTCATGCTGCCGGCGGACTGGCAGGTCCAGGTCGACGCCAAGGCGCCGAACGAGGTCCGCTACGCGGTCAACCCGTACGCCTGCGTGGGCCACGGCAGCGGGGCCTGCACCCGGGGCCTGGTCATCCAGAACCTCCGGGTCTTCAACGGCGGCTGGTCCGACTCGAAGTCCCTGGTCCTCGGCATGGGCCAGCTGCTGTACAACACCCGCTACGGATCCGACGCGCCGACGCCGCCGGATCCGGTGAAGCAGTCCGCCGTCAAGATCCAGGGCATGGACGGCTACCTCGCGCTGTGGCACGTCCCGATGTCCAGCGGCTCCTCCACGCCGGACAGCTACTGCGGTGTCCTCGAAGTCACCCCGGCGGCCGGGGCCACCACCGTCCCGGTGCTCCAGATCTGCCTGGACCAGGCGGCGGAGGCACCGCCGCTGGCACTGATGGACCAGATCGCGAACTCCGTCAAGATCACGCCCTGACGCCGCCGCTCCACCCGCAGGCCCGCCCTCCGCGGCGCCTGCGGGGCCCGGTGCGCCCGGCTGCCGACCCCGGGCCGGGACCAGGCGACCACGGCCCGTATGCTGGCCGATCGAACGACTATCAGCCAAGCCCATGAGGGGCGCCGACACGCCGCGTTGCCGTCGACCCGACGGCCGGGTGTCCGGTGCCGGCGGGCGGTGACAGAGCAGGGAACCAGCGCTCCGGCACGACCGGTCCGCTGTACGGGGGTTGACCGGTGGACTCCACCAACGAACAGGCAACGAAACGCGGCAACCGGGTACGCGGACGCCACGGACGCGTCCTGCCCCGCGCCCGGCACGAACGGCGCATCGTCCGCCGCGAGTTGCGCAACTCCTCGGCCCAGCGCGCCTACATCGCGTGCGCCGACAGCACCGGCCCGCTGAGCGCGGGCGAGGACGGCGCCACCGTCCGGTACCGCTCGGTCTCCTCACGCGGCGTCACGTTCGTGACGACGCTCCTGGTGACCGTCAACGCGCTCGCCGGTCTCGCCTTCGTCGGCTGGCTGCTCCTCCCTGAACACATTCCCGGCTCCGGCGTGGGCTGGTCCCCGGACTGGCGGATCAACGTCGCGCGAATCTGCTTCTGTGCTGTTATCACGGTCGAAGTGATCCGGTTGGTTCAGAACCTCGCCGTCTGGGTCTTCGCGTTCCGCGCCAAGGACCCCGTCCCGGTCACCCCGCCGTCCGGCCTGCGGGTCGCCGTGCTCACCACGATCGTGCCCTCCAAGGAGCCGATCGAGATCGTCGAACGCACCCTCGCGGCGATGCTGCGGATCGAGTACGACGGCCAGGTGGACGTCTGGATCCTCGACGAGGGCGACGACGACCGGGTCAAGAAGATGGCCGCCCGGCTCGGCGTCCACCACTTCACCCGCAAGGGACGCCCGGAGTACAACCAGGCCGAGGGCGAGTTCCGGGCCAAGACCAAGTCCGGCAACCACAACTCCTGGCGGGCCGAGCACGAGCACGGCTACGACGTGGTGGCCCAGATGGACCCGGACCACGTCCCGCTGCCCTGCTTCCTGGAGCGCACCCTCGGCTACTTCCGCGACCCCGACATCGCCTTCGTGGTCGCGCCCCAGGTCTACGGCAACATGTACGACAACTGGGTCGCCCACGGCGCCTCCGTGCAGCAGTACCTGTTCTCCGGCCTGGTCGAGCGCGGCGGCAACGGCATGGACGCGCCGCTGCTGATCGGCACCAACCACCTGTACCGGCCCACCGCCTGGCAGCAGATCGGCGGCTACCAGGACTCGATCATCGAGGACCACCTCACCAGCATGCGGATCCAGGCCTCCGTCAACCCGGGGACCGGCCACCACTGGAAGGGCGTCTACACCCCCGACGTGCTGGCCGTCGGCGAGGGCCCGACCTCCTGGACCGACTACTTCAACCAGCAGAAGCGCTGGGCGTACGGCATCTGGGAGATCCTGCTCAAGAACCGGCTGCGCTCGGGCATCAAGCTGCGGCTGCGCCAGCGGATCCTCTACGGTCTGGTCCAGTTCTACTACCCGAGCGTGGCGCTCAACACCGTCCTGGGCAGCCTCGCCACCTCCGTCTACCTGGCGCTCGGCATCACCTCCATCCACCTCAACAGCACCCACTGGATGGCCCTGTGGGGCGCCAGCATGGGCAGCTGGCTGGTGCTGTGGCTCTGGCTGCGCCGGTTCAACCTGGCCGCGCACGAGCGCCGCGAGATCGGCATGGCCGGCATGGGGCTGGCCCTGTTCGCCGGCCCGGTCTACGTCGCCGCCGCGATCGCGGCCCTGCTGCGCCGTCCGCTGGCCTACGCCGTCACCGCCAAGGGCGACCTGCGCAGCGCCGAGTCGCTGTCGACGTTCCGGCTGCACCTGCTGTGGGCGGCGGTCGCGGGCGGACTGCTCGGTGCGAGCTTCACGCTGCACCACGACATCTGGATCCTGCGGTTCTGGGCCGGGGTCAGCCTGTTCACCGGCCTCGCACCGCTGGTGATCTCCTTCGTCGGCGCGCGCCGCGAGGCCCGCGCCCAGCGGGCCGCCACCGCCAAGGCCGCCACCGGGGACGCCGCCGGCGCCGAGGAGGCCACCGACGCCGCCACCGAGGCCGCAGAGGCCACCGAGGCCCCCGCGCCCGGGCGGCTGCCCGGCCCGCGCACCGACGGGCCCGCCGGAGCCCCCGCCCCCGGAGCCCGCGCGGGACTCGCCGGAGACCTCGACGAGGACCTCGACAAGGACCTCGACAAGGACCTCGACGCCGAGCTGGATGCCGAGCTGGATGCCGAACTCGCCGCCGAGGACGGGTTCGAGGAGCTGCTGGAGCCCGCCCGGGCCGGCCGCCGGAACGAGCGGGAGGCCCGCTGATGCTGCGGATCACCATCCCCCGGATCGCCGCACTGGTCGCCCTCGTCCTGATGGTCGGGTACACCTTCGTGCTCGCTCCCCGGCTCTCCCACGACCGGCACCAGGACCCGTACAGCTTCGCCGGCGCGGCCCCGACCGCGATGCCGAGCTGGCTGACCACCGCCCTGGCCGCGCCGCCGGCCCCCTCCGCCGACCCGGGCGCGACCGCGTCCCCGTCGCCCACCGCGACGCCCCAGCCGCCGCAGTTCCCGCCCGCCGGCGGCGCGTTCACCGGCATCATGACCAAGCCCGGCCCGTACGACCTCGGCCCCCTCGACGAGTTCACCGCTGCCGTCAAGCACCAGCCGAACGTGCTGGAGTTCTCGGTCGGCTGGTGGGACCGGAAGTTCGACCGCCGGGTGTTCGACACCGTCGCCGAGCGCGGCATCATGCCGATGGTCGCCTGGGAGCCCTGGGACTACCGCAAGGAGGCGAAGGAGGACAAGCTCCGCGGCGAGCAGCCGGAGTACGCCCTCTCCAACATCATCGACGGCAGGTTCGACGACTACATCAGGACCTGGGCCGAGGGCGTCAAGGGCCTCGGCTACCCCGTCGCGCTGCGCTTCGCCCACGAGATGAACGGCTACTGGTACCCCTGGGCCGAGCAGTCGAACGGCAACAGGAAGGGCCAGTACGTCCAGGCCTGGCGGCACGTGCACGACATCTTCAAGCAGGTCGGCGCGACCCGGGTCACCTGGGTGTGGAGCCCCAACGTCGACTACGAGAACGCCACCAGCCTGAGCAGCCTCTACCCCGGCGACGACTACGTCGACTGGATCGGCCTGTCCGGCTACTACGGCACCACCGGCGTCGAGAAGTACAAGTCGTTCGACCAGATCTTCCAGCCGACCATCGACCAGATCCGGGCGTTCAGCCGCAAGCCGGTGGTGATCACCGAGACCGGGGCGACCGACACCTCCGGCCTCAAGGCGCAGTGGATCACCGAGATGTTCTCGCAGCTCCCCCAGCACCCGGACATCATCGGCGTGATCTGGTACGAGTCGCGCAAGGAGGTCGACTGGCGGGTGGCCGCGTCCACCGCCGCCTCCGAGGCGTTCGCCGCCGGGGTCGCCGCGCCCCGCTACGACACGCCCTGGACCGTGCACTCGGAGCCCGCGCTGACCGTCGCGCCGCCGACCGCGCCCCCCGCGCCCCCGGCCACCCCCGGCCCGACGGGCACCGGCGCGGCGAAGCCCCCCGTCAAGAAGCCGACCCCCGCCACGACCCGGCCCCGGTCGGGCTCCACCCCCGCCGGGTGAGCACACCACCGCCCCGGCCCGCGTACCGGCCCACGACACCGCCCCGGCCCACGACACCGCAGCAAGGAGGCGCGAGCCCCGTGCCCCACCCCTTCGCGCCCGGAACCGGGCGCCGCCTCCCGCGCCCCTGGTGGTGGCTCGCGCCGACCATCGCGGTCGTGCTGGCCCTGTGCGCGGTGCTGATCCCGCAGGACCGGAAGGAGCCCGCCCGGGCCACCCCGGCCGTCACCCCGCTGCCGGCCGCCACGGCGGGCGAGATCTGCTCCACCGGGGAGAACCGCTACCCCTCCCAGCCCGTCGACTCCGGCCGCTACCTGATCAACCCGAACGAGTGGAACGCCACCGGGGGCCTGTGCATCAGCGCCACCGACGGCGGCACCGGCTTCCGGGTGACCCGCAGCGGCATCGGTCCGGCGAGCCTCACGGACCCGGACCGCGGCCCCGGCGCCTACCCGCACATCAGCACCCAGCTCCAGCCCGGCACCGGCCCGCTGCCCATCGCGGTCGACAACCTGCGGTACGCGACCAGCAGCTGGCGCACCACCCAGGTCGACGGCGGCGTCTACAACGTGTCCTACGACGTCTGGTACAGCACCAGCCGGACCAGCTGCTCCTTCACCGAGAGCGCCGAGCTGATGATCTGGCTGCGGGGCAACGGCAAGACCCCGTTCGGCCGGCAGACCGGCGACCTGCAGGTCGGCGGCACCTCGTACCACGTGTACGAGGCGCCGAAGAAGAGCAGCCACACCCTGATCACCTACGAGATGGCCACCGGCACGACCTCCGTCACCGACCTGGACCTGCGGGCCTTCACCCGTGACGCCGCCCAGCGCGGCTACGTCCCGGCCGGCTCGTACCTGTGCGCCGTCCAGGCCGGGTTCGAGATCTGGGACGGCGGCGCCGGGCTCAGCAGCGACTCCTTCTCGTTCCAGGCCGCCGCCGGGCAGCCGAGCGGCGCGATCACCTCGGCCCTGCCCGGCCTCTGCCTGGACAGCCGGGTGGCGGGCGATCCGGCCGCGATCGGCACCGGCACCTGCGACGGCACGCCCGCGCAGAGCTGGACCATGGGGGACGACGGCTCGATCGGCCAGGGCGGGCGCTGCGTGGAGGATCCGGAGCTCGGTTTCCCCGTCCTCACGGGGTGCACCGCGCGTCCCGACCAGCGCTGGCGGGTGACCGCGACGGGGCAGCTGGCGAACCGGGACACGGGGCGCTGCATCGAGAATCCGGGCGCCGCGCCGGCCGGGGCCGGGCAGGTGCGGATGCGCCCGTGCGAGGCCCGTACGGGCCAGGAATGGCACCCCCCGGCCTGAGCAGTTTATCGCACACACAGTCGAACAATTGTGCTGCGCGACACTACATGTGGGGCTGCATCGGACTCACGCCACTAGATGTATGCTCGTCCCTGCTGTCGATGCAGGGGAACCCGGTGGGAATCCGGGACTGCCCCGCAGCGGTGTGCGGGCGGCTCCACGAGCCGTTCCCGCGAGTCCGAGTACCTGCCGACGGCGTGCCACAGGCCCTCCCGCAGAGGCCGGCAGCACGAGCAGTTTCCTTCCGGGCCTCGCGGGCGGGCCGGGGATGCCACCGTCGCGCGGACGCCGCTTGCGCCCGCGCGCGTGCTCCCCTGCCCCGATCGGTCCGGTACCCCCGATCACCGCCGCCGATCGCCGCCAGGAGAGAGCGCCTTGACCACCGCTGCCTCAGCCACCCTGCCCGCCCAGGGCTCCGGTACCGCCTTCACCGACCCGACGGTTTCCGACCCCGGCGGCGCCCTGCTGCGGCTGCTCACCGACCGCAGTGCCGACCTCACCGAGGTCGACCCCGGCCATGTCGCCGCCGCCGCGCTGCGCGGCCGCCACGCCGGCTCGGACTTCGCCGAGCTGCGCGGGCTGGCCGTGGACGCCGCCGCGTCGATGATCGCCGAGGACCCGCAGTACTCGAAGCTCGCCGCCCGCCTGCTCGCCCTCGAGATCGTCGACGAGGCGAACAGCCAGGGCTCCACGTCCTTCTCCGCCTCGATCGCCGTCGGCCACGCCGAGGGCCTGATCGGCGACACCACCGCCGCCTTCGTCGCCAAGCACGCCGCCGCCCTGGACGCGCTGATCGACACCACCGGCGACGACCGCTTCGAGTACTTCGGCCTGCGCACCGTGCAGTCCCGCTACCTGCTGCGCCACCCGATCACCCGCAAGGTGGTCGAGACCCCGCAGCACTTCCTGCTCCGCGTCGCGTGTGGCCTGGCGGTCGGCGACAACGAGCAGTCGGTGCGCGAGGTGGCCGAGCTGTACGGCCTGATGAGCCGCCTGGAGTACCTGACGTCCTCCCCGACGCTCTTCAACTCCGGCACCCGCCACCCGCAGATGTCGAGCTGCTACCTGCTCGACTCCCCGCTGGACAACCTGGACTCGATCTACAACCGCTACGCGCAGATCGCCCGCCTGTCCAAGCACGCCGGCGGCATCGGCCTGTCCTACTCGCGCATCCGCTCGCGCGGCAGCCTGATCCGCGGCACCAACGGCAAGTCCAACGGCATCGTGCCGTTCCTGCGCACCCTCGACTCCTCCGTCGCCGCCGTCAACCAGGGCGGCCGGCGCAAGGGCGCGGCCTGCGTCTACCTGGAGACCTGGCACGCCGACATCGAGGAGTTCCTGGAGCTCCGCGACAACACCGGCGAGGAGGCCCGCCGGACCCACAACCTCAACCTGGCGCACTGGATCCCCGACGAGTTCATGCGCCGGGTCAACGCCAACGCGGACTGGTCGCTGTTCTCCCCGGCCGACGTGCCCGAGCTGGTCGACCTGTGGGGCGCCGACTTCGACGAGGCGTACCGCAAGGCCGAGCTGGCCGGCAAGGCCGTCCGCACGATCCCCGCGCAGACCCTGTACGCCCGCATGATGCGCACCCTGGCGCAGACCGGCAACGGCTGGATGACCTTCAAGGACGCCTCCAACCGCGCCGCCAACCAGACCGCGCTGCCGGGCCGGACGGTGCACTCCTCCAACCTGTGCACCGAGATCCTGGAGGTCACGGACGACTCCGAGACCGCCGTCTGCAACCTCGGCTCGGTCAACCTCGGCGCCCACGTCGCCGCCGGCGCCACCGCCGCCGACCTGGTCAACGCCATGGACTGGGAGCGGCTGGACGCCACCGTGCGCACCGCCGTCACCTTCCTCGACCGCGTGGTGGACATCAACTTCTACCCGACCGTCGAGGCCGGCGCCTCCAACTCCCGCTGGCGCCCGGTCGGCCTCGGCGTGATGGGCCTGCAGGACGTCTTCTTCAAGCTGCGGCTGGACTTCGACTCCGCCGAGGCGAAGGCCCTCTCCACCCTCATCGCCGAGCGCATCATGCTCACCGCGTACGAGCGCTCCGCGGACCTGGCCGAGCAGCTGGGCCGCCACGAGGCGTACGGCGAGACCCGCGCCGCCCGCGGCGAGCTGCACATCGACCACTTCCCGACGGCCGCCCCGCAGTGGGCCGACCGCTGGACCGCGCTGCGCGCCCGCATCGCCGAGACCGGCCTGCGCAACTCGCTGCTGCTGGCCATCGCGCCGACCGCGACCATCGCGTCCATCGCCGGTGTGTACGAGTGCATCGAGCCGCAGGTGTCCAACCTGTTCAAGCGCGAGACGCTGAGCGGCGAGTTCCTCCAGGTCAACCCGTACCTGGTGCGCGAGCTCAAGGAGCTCGGCGTCTGGGACCAGCAGACCCGCGACTCGCTGCGCGACGCCAACGGCTCGGTGCAGGAGCTGAACTGGCTGCCGGCCGAGGTCCGTTCGCTGTACCGCACCGCGTGGGAGCTGCCGCAGCGCGCGCTGATCGACCTGGCCGCGGCCCGCATGCCGTACCTGGACCAGAGCCAGTCGCTGAACCTCTTCATGGCGGCGCCGACCATCGGCAAGCTCAGCTCGATGTACGCCTACGCGTGGAAGGTCGGTCTGAAGACCACCTACTACCTGCGGTCGCGCCCGGCCACCCGCATCGCCCAGGCCGCCTCCGGCACCGCCCGCGCGGCCGTGCCCGTGTCCGCCGAGACGATCCCGGTGGGCACCCCCGCCCTCACCCCGGAGCAGGAAGCCGCGCTGGCCTGCTCCCTGGAGAACCCCGAGTCCTGCGAGGCCTGCCAGTGAGCACCCCCGAAGACCGCAAGATGCTGCTCGACCCCGGCTTCGAGCTGACCCTGCGCCCGATGCGCTACCCGTCGTTCTACGACCGGTACCGGGACGCGATCAAGAACACCTGGACCGTCGAGGAGGTGGACCTGCACTCGGACGTCGCCGACCTGGCGAAGCTGAGCGAGGGCGAGCGCCACCTGATCGGCCGCCTCGTGGCGTTCTTCGCGACCGGCGACTCGATCGTCGCGAACAACGTGGTGCTGAGCCTCTACAAGCACATCAACTCCCCGGAGGCGCGCCTGTACCTGTCGCGCCAGCTGTTCGAGGAGGCCGTGCACGTCCAGTTCTACCTGACGCTGCTGGACACCTACCTTCCGGACCCGGAGGACCGCAACGCGGCCTTCGCCGCGGTGGAGAACATCCCCTCCATCCACCAGAAGGCCCAGTTCTGCTTCAAGTACATGAACGCGGTCGACCACATCGACTCGCTGCAGACCAAGGAGGACCGCCGCGCGTTCCTCCTGAACCTGATCTGCTTCGCGGCGTGCGTCGAGGGCCTGTTCTTCTACGGCGCGTTCGCCTACGTGTACTGGTTCCGCAGCCGCGGCCTGCTGCACGGCCTGGCGACCGGCACCAACTGGGTGTTCCGCGACGAGTCCATGCACATGGACTTCGCCATGTCGGTCGTGGACACCGTACGCGAGGAGGAGCCCGACCTCTTCGACGACGAAATGGCCAAGCAGGTCACGGAGATGCTGGAGGAGGCCGTCGAGGCCGAGCTCCAGTTCGCCCAGGACCTGTGCGGTGACGGCCTGGCCGGCATGAACACCGACTCCATGCGCCAGTACCTGGAGGCCGTCGCCGACCAGCGCCTGGCCCGCCTGGGCATGCCGATCCGCTACGGGTCGACCAACCCGTTCGGCTTCATGGAGCTCCAGAACGTCCAGGAGCTGACCAACTTCTTCGAGCGCCGCGTGTCGGCGTACCAGGTCGCGGTCGAGGGCTCGGTGTCCTTCGACGACGACTTCTGAGTCGAGATCGTTCAGCAACAGCGGAGCTGCCGTGACGGCGGCTCCGCTGTTTGCCACCCGGTGTTCAGGAGTAGCCCAGGCATGCCCAAGCTCCAACAGCGTGTGATCGACGGCCCGTTCGGGCCGATACAGCTCAGCCACGACCGCTGGCCGTCCGTCGTGGCGCGGATCCAGGGGGCGGGGATGCCCACCGTCACGGTGGTGCCCGACCGCGACCACGGCGCGCTGAACATCAACGGCCACACCATCCCGACCAGCCGGAAGTCCCGCACCCGTAACGCAGTTCTGGGCGACCGCACCTACGAGCTGAGGTCGACCGGCCTCCGCCGCGCCGAACTGCGCCGCAACGGCACCCTCATCGCCCACGCGCACGGATCGTTCCGTTCCTACGCCCCGGGGAGGACCATCCCCGGCCTCGACGCGAGGATCACCTGGTCCCAGGGCATCGACCCGACGGATGTCGCGGTCGGCCAGGCCATGGTCGTCGGCTTCGGCGCCGGCGCCCCGGGCGCGGTCCTGCGGACCGTCCTCTTCTGGGTCGACAACCTCACCTGAGCGAACAGTGGTGCCCCGCACGGCCACAGCCCGTGCGGGGCACCACTGTTGATTCAGTCGGTCCTCCACCAGCCGGCCCGGGCCTCCGACGTGGCCCGGTCCCGCCGGGTGTCCGACAACCGGTGGGCGGGCCACTACGTGATCGTGTGCCCCGACAAGACCCGGCCACGCCTGCCCTGCCCGACCGGGCAGCCCGCTCAGTAGTTCATGGTGTGGGTCCAGTCACCCTGCAGGGCCCCGCACATCCCGTCGAGGGCCTGCCGGTTGAAGGCCCGGACGCAGATCCAGCCCAGCTGGACGTCGGGGTCCGTCCGGTCGACACAGACGAGCACGTCCGGCCCCGCGTACCACCGGCAGCCGTCCTCCTCCGGCCCGTCCTCGAAGGGCGGCATCGGGGTGAGTTCCCGCTCCACGCGTTCGAGGTCGCCGGGCATCATCTCCCGACGCATCCCGCCCATGTCGTCGCAGAGGAGGTTCCCGTTCAGCACCGACTCCACGAAGGCGGCGGAGAAGCGGTCGGCCATCGGCTGCCAGACGGCTGCCACCGGGTCGCCCGGGGTCGCGTCCGTCACCAGAGGCGGGTCGTCGTCGACGGCCTGGGCGACCGGGATCCCGACCGCCCAGTACCAGTACCTCTCGGCCAGGAAGACGAGGACCCCGTCCTCCACCTCCACGTCCTCCAGCGGGATCCACTGCTCCTGGCCCCCGAACAGATCGAACCGCCGCCCGAACCTCCCGTACGCCTCCCTCAGCGCGCCGGGCAGCCGCAGGCCGAGGCGCTGCTCGGCGGCGGCGAGCTCCTCCTCCGTGCAACCGTCCGTCGCCTCGACCGGCGCTCCGAGATGCGTGGCGAACCGTTCGACGAACCGCCAGGCGGCGGCCGGGCCGGCGAGTGAGGAGGCCAACTCGGTGGGAAGATCGAATGTCCTGGGCACCCCGGTACCGTACCCGGGCACCACGACACCGTCCGGACCGCCCGGGGCGGCGGCCGGCCACACCTCCTCCGGCAGCGCCCCCGCCCCGCCCGTCCGGATGAACTCCGAGGCCACACCGACATTCCGCGCCGACGGACGACCGCGCCCCGGTTACCGTCCGGCGCACGGCCGAACGAGCACGCCGAACGAAAGGGGCCCACCGTGACGAGCGGAATCCTGGACTACGAGAGCGACGCGATCGTCCAGCTCATGAGCATGGCCGAGGAGGACTGGACGGAGCAGGAGCTCAAGGACGCGCTGCAGCGGGCGATCATGCTTGAGCTCTCCACCATCCCGCCCTACGCCACCGCCCTCTGGTCGATCACCGACCCCGACAACAGCAAGCCGGTCCGCCACACCATCCGCGAGATCGTCTTCGACGAGATGTCGCACTTCGGCCTGGTCTGCAACATGCTCACCAGCATCGGCGGCACGGTCGTCCTCACCGATCCGGCCACCGTGCCCAAGTACCCCGGCGAGCTGCCCGGCGGGGTCAACCCGGGGTTGGAGGTCTACCTCAGCGGGCTGTCCCGGGAGTCGGCCGGCCTGTTCTCCGACATCGAGAAGCCGGAGAACCCGCTCGCCTTCGCCGCCGACGGCAACACCATCGGCGCCTTCTACCAGCGCATCGCCAACGTCTTCCCGAAGTTCGCGCACCTGCTGACCGGGCGGAACCAGGTGACCTTCCCGCTGGGGGCGATCGGCCACGGCGCCGGCAACGACATCGTCGCGATGAACACCATCGACGACGTGCTGAAGGCGCTCGACGTCATCCGGACCCAGGGCGAGGGCACCGACGCCTCCCCGGACAACCCCTTCCCCGGGGCCCCCGGCGAACTCGCCCACTACTACGCCTTCAAGGAGATCGCCGTCGGCAGGAAGCTCGTCTTCGACGAGCAGACCGGGACGTACGGGTTCGCCGGCCCCGACCTCCCGCTGCCGGACGCCTCACCGGTCCCCCGTGTCCCGGCCGGCGGCTGGATCAACTCCCCCGGCAACGAGCCCGACCGGACCACCGCGGCCGTGCTGCGCGACTTCAACACCGCCTACAGCGACATGCTGCGCTCCCTCGAAGCGGCCTGGCGTGGCAACGCGGGCTCGCTCTCCGACGCGATCGGGCACATGAGCGATCTGGGCGACTTCGCACGGCAGTTGTACGCCATCAAGCTGCCCGCCACGCCCCGGTTCACCTACGGACCGGAGTGGCTCTTCCTCCCGTAGCCGACGGTCGGACCGGATACGGCGCGCGAACGTGACACCGCCGGCCCGGAAACGCCGGAGGCCGGTGCGGACCAGGGTCCGCACC
>NZ_JBHWCL010000142.1:0-25536 GCF_042735125.1 Kitasatospora sp. NPDC059599
GGCCGGGCGGGTGGCGCTCCGGCCCGGCCCTGCCGTCGTCACTGCGCCGTGCCGGTGCGGTGTCGGCGCGCTGCCGAGCCGCGGTGGTGCTGCGCCGTGCGGGTGGTGCGCCGTGGCCTCAGTGCATGGCGACGGCGGACGAATCACCGCTCGGCAGGTCGCTCGCCTTGGCCTTGATCACGAAGACCGATACCACCAGGGCGACCGCCGCGAGCGCGGCGCCCACCACGAAGCCGTGCGAAATGCCCTGGGTGAGCACGGTGTTGGCGGCGTCCGTGCCCGCCGGGAACTCGTGGTGCTGCTGCAGGTAGGCCAGCTGGTCCGGAGTCGCGCTCTGCATGAACTTCGGCAGCTGCGTGGCGGCCTCGGCCGTGGCGTAGTGCGCGAAGACCGTGGTCAGGATCGACAGGCCGAGCGAACCGCCGATCTGCTGCATCGAGTTGAGCAGGCCGGAGGCGGCGCCGGTCTCCTCGCCCGGGACGCCCGCGACGGCGAGCAGCATCACCGGGACGAAGATCAGGCCCATGCCGAAGCCGAACACCACCGTGGGGCCGAGCACGCCGTCCACGTAGCCGCTGTCCTTGCCCATCTGGGTCAGCCAGCTGAGGCCGATGGTGACCAGCAGGGCACCGCCCGCCATGAACGGCTTCGGACCGTACTTGGCCTGCAGGTTGGACGCGAGCTGCGCCGCGATGATGATCGAGACACTGATCGGCAGGAAGGACACACCGGCCATCAGCGGGCTGTAGCCGAGCGGGCCCTGCACGAACAGCACCACGTAGAAGAAGATGCCGAACATGGCCGCGGCCAGGCAGAGCATCATCACCAGGCCACCGGTCCGGTTGCGGTCGGCGAACAGGTGCATCGGGGTGATCGGCTGGTCAGTGCGGTTCTCGACCACGAGGAAGGCCGCCAGCAGGATCGCGCCGGCCGCGAAGGAGCCGAGGGTCAGGCCGTCCGACCAGCCGTCCGAGGCGGCTCGGATGAACCCGTAGACCAGGCCGACCAAGCCCAGCGTCGAGGTCAGCGCACCGGGCAGGTCGAAGCGGCCGGGGTGGCGCTCCGACTCGGCGATGTGGCGCGGCGCGGCGATCGCGATCAGGATCGCGATCGGGACGTTGACGAAGAACACCCAGCGCCAGTTCAGGTACTCGGTGAGCAGTCCGCCGGCCAGCAGGCCGATCGCGGCGCCCGAACCCGCCACCGCCGAGAACACCCCGAACGCCTTGTTGCGTTCCGGTCCCTCCTCGAAGTTGGTGGCGATCAGCGCGAAGGCCGTCGGTGAACAGATCGCGCCACCGATGCCCTGGAGCGCGCGGGCAGCCAGCAACAGGCCGCTGTCCTGCGCGAAACCGCCGAGCAGCGAGGCCAGGCCGAACAGCAGGGTGCCGAAGATGAACACCCGACGGCGGCCGAGGATGTCACCCGCGCGACCGCCGAGCAGCAGCAGCCCGCCGAAGGTCAGCGTGTAGGCGTTGATGACCCACGACAGGTCGGTGGTCGAGAAGTTCAGGGCGTCCTTGATGTGCGGCAGCGCGATGTTCACGATGGTCGCGTCGAGCACCACCATGAGCTGGGTGGCCGCGATGACGGTCAGGGTGATCCCCTTGCCCCGCCCCTTCGTGGCCGGTGGTGGTGAGTTCTTGTCGAGCGTGTCGGAGATAGCCACGAATGTGCCCCCTGCTGGCCATGTGCCTCGGTGCCGTGGATCCGGCGGACCGCCGGTGTCCGGGTGTGGCGCTGCGCCCTTGCGCAGACCGAGAAGGAACGGGATCGTTCACTAATCCGGACGATATCCTGGCCGTGATTGTGAACGCAAGCGTTCCTTAAGGATGGTGGCGATGGAGCGGTTGGTGCGACGCCTGGTGGCGGACCGGTCCGGTCGGTCCTCGGGGCGGTCGACCGGCAGGTCAGCGGGCGGGTCGGCCCCTGCGGCGGGGCCGGCGGGAGCCTCGGCGGTCCCGGACGTTCCGGATGTGCCTGGTGTGCCTGGTGTGCCTGGCGTGTCTGATGTGCCCGGACCGGAGCAGGGCGCGGGGTCGGCCCACTGCCCGGTGCGGACCGCGCGTCAGGCCCTGACGCGGCCCGGGAGGCGCCGGGGAAAGGAGTTGGAGAACGCGATCTTCGAGGCCGCCCTCGACCAGCTCACCTCCGGCGGATACGCGCGACTGACCATGGAAGGGGTCGCCGGTGCGGCGCGGACCGGGAAGGCCGCGCTCTACCGGCGCTGGGCGTCCAAGGACGAACTCGTCATCGACGCCCTGGACGCCACTCTTCCACGCCCTTACGACACCCCCGACCTCGGGTCCGCCCGGGACGAACTCCTGCAGCTCATCGAGGCGTTCACGGCCGCGGTGGCCTCCCGGGTGGGCGCGGCCCTCCACGCGCTGATGGCCGAGATAGACCAGGAGCAGGCCGAGGTCTTCAAGAGCTTCATCGAGGACCGGGTCATCGGGCCGATCACGGCGACCATCCTGGAGATCCTCCGCCGCGGCGCCGCGCGCGGGGACGTGCGGCCCGGCGCGGCCACCCCGTTGGTGGCCGACGTGATCCCGGCGATGCTGCTCTACCAGGCCAAGATCCGTGGATTCCAGGACGTGGGGCCGGACTTCGCCACCAGGCTGGTGGACGAGGTGCTGCATCCGATGATCCGCGCCTGAGGGCCGGTCCGGGTCAGGGCGTGGCCCGGGGCCGGGGCCCGGGCCGGGGGTCGCGTCCGGGCTGGGGTGGGCTCGGGCCGGGAGCGACCTCGGCCCCGGGGGTGCGCTCCCGGCCAGGGGTGGCGTCGGGCCGGCGGACACCTCGGGTGCGGGCTCGGGAGCGGGCTAGGGCGGCGGATCCGGTGGGCGCGGGGCGGGCTTAGGCTGGAGGCTGCCCAGCTGAACGGAAATCGCCATGCCCATCGTCCCGCCGACCCACTCCGTCGAACGCTCGCTCCGCCGGGCCGGCGCCAGGATCGTCGTCGGCCTGGACGAGGTCGGGCGCGGCGCCTGGGCCGGACCGGTCACCGTGGGCGCGGCCGTCACCGGACTGCGCAAGGCGCCCGAGGGGCTGACCGACTCCAAGCTGCTCACCGAGCTGCGCCGCCGCGCGCTCGCGCCCGTCCTCGCCGACTGGGTCACCGCGTACGCCCTCGGGCAGGCCTCGGCTCAGGAGTGCGACGAACTCGGCATGACGGCGGCGCTGCGACTGGCCGCCGTGCGCGCGCTGGAGACGCTGCCGGTCGAGCCCGACGCGGTGATCCTGGACGGCAAGCACGACTACCTCGGTGGCCCCTGGCGGGTGCGCACGGTGATCAAGGGCGACCAGTCCTGTGTCTGCGTCGCCGCCGCCTCGGTGCTCGCCAAGGTCCACCGTGACGGCCTGATGGCCGAACTGGGCGACGGGTGCCCGGAGTACGGCTTCGCGGACAACGCCGGCTACCCGTCCCCGGTGCACCGCGCCGCGCTGGAGGAGTTCGGCCCCACCGAGCACCACCGGGTCTCCTGGGCATACATGGACGGACTGCCGAAGTGGCGTCACCTGAAGCGCGTTCGGGAGGGCGCGGGCGAAGCCTCGGGATCCGCGGACGAACAGTTGACGCTCGGTTTCTGATGGTCCGTCTGGAATTGCCCCGGGTGGGGGCAGTGGACGTCCGGTGCCCAAGGGGTGGGGTGCCCGTGCGCGTTCGACCGGCATTTGATAGATATCCGGGTATGCCTGTCTTCCCCGAGGAGCCGGAGATTCACGAGAGCCTCCCGGGCCCCGGCGTTCCCTTCCCCCGCGAGTCGGACGCACAAGCCCTCCGCGCGCCTGCCACCGGCGGCGCGCCCACCATCACACCCACCACCGTCGCCGCCCCGGTCACGGTGCCCGGCCCCCGCCCGGCGCCCCCGCGCCCGGCCGCGCCGCGCGCCGCCCGGCCCGGTCCGCCGCGGTCCGTTCCCAAGCCCGGTCCGGCGCCGCGCCGCCCGGCCGCGCCGCAGGTCGAGGTCCAGCGGATCGCCGCCACCACGGATCTGGCCGTGGAACGCGCCGACGAGGCGGTCGACCGGCTCCTGGACTCCGGTCGCGACCCGGCCCAGATCCTGGTGCTGACGGTCGGCGAGGCGCACCCGTGGCAGCAGCACGAACTGTCCTTCGGTGAGGAGCGCTACTGGGCGCAGCTCGCCGAGGGCGGGGACGTGTTCTACGCGGACGCCGCGCTGACCCGTCCGGTCCGCCGCGAGGCGGTCGTCCTGGTGGTCAACGGTGGCACGCCCGCCGGGACCGCCGAGGCGTACGCCGAGGCGCTCGGCCGCGCGACCGCCCTGCTGGTGGTCTGCGGCGACGCCGGCCCGGCGACCACGGAGGCGGCCGCGCCCGGCCGCCCGGTCAAGGCCTGACCCCAGCCCATCCGTTCCGGGCCCGGTGCCGTACGACGGTGCCGGGCCCTAAGACCTTCCCGTGACGGGCCGTACCCGGACCGGAGCCGGGTCCGTACCGCGGTGGGTGGACCCGGGTGCGTCGACCCGGGTGCGCCGAGTCGTCGGCCCCTGCGCGCGGTGCCCGTGCCCGTGCCCGAAGGGCCCGGGGCTGTGTGTCCTCCGGGATTCGGGCCTTCCTGTCCCCGTCCCGTCCCGTACCCTCCGGTCCTGTCCGTCCTCGTCCCGTCCGTCCGGCGGGTTCAGCGGGTTCAGCGGGTTCAGCGCGTGCCGGTGCGGCGCGTCGGCTCGGCCGCCGCGACCCGCGCCGGGACCCACGGGGGCTCGGACTTCGACGGGCGCTGTGCGTCGGCGCCGGGTTCGACCGCCTCCGCCGCCGGGAGGCGGGTGCGTTGCCCGCGCGGGGTATCGAGCACCGAGCGCGGTGGCAGCTCCGTCACGGTGTGCACCGGGCCGTCCGCCCACGAGCCCGCGTGCGGGTTGCGCCCGCCCCGCCCGTTCCCGAGGACCTGCCAGCCCGCCGGGGTGAGCCCGATGTACGAGCCGCAGCGCAGCCCGTGCAGCGCTGCCGCGTCCCGCAGCGCCCACATCCAGGCGCCGTCCTGTTCCGTCCAGCCGGGCGCGCCGTCGCGGCAGCGCAGCAGTATGGCCGTGCGGCTCGGCTCGGACAGCCGCAGGTCGTGCGGAACGATCCGCCGGACGTGCGCCAGCAGGGCGTTCCGGTGCTGCCAGCCGTCGGTGTCGTGCGGCCAAGGGGTGAAGGAGGCCGAGGCGACGAGGTGGTGGAGGGCGTCCAGGACGGCGACCACGACCGTGCCCGGCTGGGGCAGGTGGCGTTGGTGCAGCTCCAGGACGAACTCGCGCGGGTCGCGCAGCAACGGGATCCCCGAGGCGGCCCAGGTCTCCAGGTCCAGCACCCGTCTTGGCGCCGAACTCCCGGAGAGGGGATTCTGACCTCGGTCGATACCGTTGATCACGATCCTCCTTCCTGACCCGTGGGTAGGCGGGGTGCCTGGGTACGCCGAAGGGCGAGTCCGGCGGACCGAGTTTCGGGTACCTCCCAATTCTCGGGGCATGAGGGGCAGAGCGGCAACGATGAAATGACGAACGCCATCCGATAGCCCATGGTCTGCCGGATATGTTCCACTGTCGCCCATGCGTCGCCGAGGTGTCACCGAGCCTTGATCCACAACGCTCGAAGCGCGACGTGAACCGTCGGCGGCACGGTGACCACCCCCTTTTCGCTCCGGGCGGCGGGTGTGATCGAAATCGCTTGGCTTGATCCTTTCTGTTAGGCCATTCGAGTGATGACCGTTGTTCTCTCGACGGTCTGCGACCCTCCCGTCACCCCTGAACGGCCAGCACCAGCGGCAGCACCGCACTCGCCCCGGCCCTGCGCAGCAGCCGGGCACCCACGGTGACCGTCCAGCCCGAGTCGACGAGGTCGTCCACCAGCAGCACCGGCCCGCCGGCGGCCGCCACCGCCTGTTCCACCTCCGGCGACAGGACCAGCGCCCCGGCCAGCGAGTGCAGCCGTTGGGCGCTGTTGCTGCGGGCCCCGTGCGGCGGCAGCCCGCCGGCGTACTCGATCCGGCCGAGCAGCGGCAGCCGCCCGATCTCCGCGATCCGCGCGCCGAGGCTCCCGACCAGCTGGGGGCGGTTCGAGGAGGCCATGGTCACCACGCCGACCGGCCGCTCCAGCCGGGAGCCCTCCGCCGTCGCGGGCCCGGCCCAACCGCCCGGCCCGCGGGCCCAGTCGGCCAGCACCGCCACCAGCGCGTCCACCGCCTCGCCGGGTACCGGCACGTCCGGCGCCTGCTCGGCGAGCAGGGTGCGCAGCCGAGTGCCCCAGCCGATGTCGGACAGCCGGCCGAGCGCCCGGCCGGTCTCGGCCTGCTCGCCCGCCGGGATCCGGCCCTTGAGCGGCACCCCGAGCGCGTCCATCCCGGTCGGCCAGAGTCGGCGCGGCTCGAAGCTGACGCCCGGGCGGCCGAGCGCGGCCCGGGCGGCGGCCAGCGCCTCGGCGGAGACGTCCGGGGTGTGCAGCGGCCCCGCGCAGTTGTCGCACCGGCCGCACGGCACGGCCTGCTCGTCGTCCAGCTGGCGGCGCAGGAACTCCATCCGGCAGCCGGTGCCCGCCGCATACTCGCGCATCGCCCGCTGTTCCGCCTCCCGGGAGGCCGCGACCTTGGCGTAGCGGGCGGTGTCGTACGCCCAGCTCTGCCCGGTGGCCGTCCAGCCGCCCTTGACCCGGCGGACGGCGCCGTCCACGTCGAGCACCTTGAGCATGGTCTCCAGCCGGGCCCGGCGCAGGTCCACCCGGGGCTCCAGGGCGGCGGTGGAGAGCGGGCGGCCGGCCTCGGCCAGCGCGTCGATGGTGCGCCGCACCTGCTCCTCCGGGGGGAAGGCCAGCGAGGCGAAGTAGCGCCAGATCGCCTCGTCCTCGCGCCCGGGCAGCAGCAGCACCTCGGCCCGGTCCACGCCGCGCCCGGCCCGGCCGACCTGCTGGTAGTAGGCGATCGGCGAACTGGGCGAGCCGAGGTGCACGACGAAGCCGAGGTCGGGCTTGTCGAAGCCCATGCCGAGCGCGGACGTGGCGACCAGGGCCTTGACCCGGTTGGCCAGCAGGTCGGCCTCGGCGGTGCGGCGCTCGGCGTCCTCGGTGCGGCCGGAGTAGGAGGCCACCGGGAAGCCGCGTTCGCGCAGGAAGGCCGTCACCTCCTCGGCCGCGGCCACCGTCAGGGTGTAGACGATGCCCGATCCGGGGAGCCGGTCGAGGTGGTCGGCCAGCCAGGCGAGCCGGTGCGCCGGGTCGGGCAGGGTCAGCACGCCCAGGGTGAGGCTCTCCCGGTCGAGCGGTCCGCGCAGCACCAGGGCGTGCTCGTCGGCGGTGCCGGTGCCGAGCTGCTCGGCGACGTCCGCGGTGACCCGGGCGTTGGCCGTGGCGGTGGTGGCCAGCACCGGGACGCCGGGCGACAGCTCCGCGAGCATGGTGCGCAGCCGGCGGTAGTCGGGCCGGAAGTCGTGCCCCCAGTCCGAGATGCAGTGCGCCTCGTCGACCACCAGCAGGCCGGTGGAGGCGGCGAGCTTGGGCAGCACCTGGTCGCGGAAGTCCGGGTTGTTCAGCCGCTCGGGGCTGACCAGCAGGATGTCCACCTTCCCGGCGGCGACCTCGGCCTGGACCTCGTCCCACTCGTCGGTGTTGGCCGAGTTGATGGTGCGGGCGTGGATGCCGGCCCGGGCCGCCGACTCGACCTGGTTGCGCATCAGGGCGAGCAGCGGGGAGACGATCACCGTCGGCCCGGCGCCGCGGGCCCGGAGCAGGGCGGTGGCGATGAAGTAGACCGCGGACTTCCCCCAGCCGGTGCGCTGGACGACCAGGGCGCGGCGGTGGTCGACCACGAGGGCCTCGATGGCCGTCCACTGGTCCTCGCGCAGGGTGGCGCCGGGGCCGGCGAGCTCGCGCAGGACGGCTTCGGCCCGCGCCCGGACCTCGGCGCGGTCGGCGGTGGCGGTGGTGTGGGTGTCGGGCTGCTGCATGGCGTCCATGTAACCCCGTACCGCCGACAAGGGGCGAATGCCGGGGTGGGGAGCGAGGCGAAGGCGAGGTGCATTTCATCCGCTGGTCCGCTGAACGGCAGTCAAAATCCACTCTTCGGAGGGAGTGTCGCTTGCTCCGAATGGGCGAAGGGAAATTCGGAGGCGGAGTTATCCACAGAAAAAATTCGGGTCCGGTGCCGTTCGCGGATCGCGTCCACTCTTGCGGTCATGAACGCGATGAACAACGAGAACGTCATTCTGTCCCTCGGTCCGGCCTCCGATCACCGGCCGGTCGTCATGCGGGGCCCGGCCGACATGGCCGAGCTGCTGCCCTACTTCCTGGGGTTCCACCCCGACGACAGCATCGTCGCGGTCGGTCTCCAGGGCCCCGACCTGCACCAGGGCGGGGTGGTCCGGGCCGACCTGCCGGAATCGCCCGCGCAGTGGCCGGCCGCCGCGGAGGAGACGGCCGCCCTGCTGGTCGCCCTCTCGGAGCGGAACGGCGCCCGGCCGCTCCAAGTGCTCCTCTACCTCTGCCAGGATCCCGGCGCCCCGCACGCCCCGCCGGTCGTGGACGGCCTGCAGCCGCTGGCGGACGACCTCCGGGCGGCCTTCGGGCGGCGGGGCGTCGCGGTGAAGGAGTCGCTGTGCGTCTCGGACGGCCGCTGGTGGTCCTTCCTCTGCCGGGGCACCGGGTGCTGTGACCCGGCGGGCAACCCGGTGCGGCGCGGCCCGGGCCCGGCGGCCGCCGCCGCGACGGTCGCCGGACTGGTGCCGCGCGGTAGCCGGAAGGCGATCCTCGGCGGGTTGGCCCCGGTCGGCCCGCCCGGGGACGCGGCCCAACGCGAGGCGCTCGTCCGGGCCGGGGAGAGCGCGGGTTCCCGGGAGCAGGGCATCGCCCTGCTCGACCAGGCCGTCGCCGAGTTCGGGGCCGGAGCCCGGGAGCTCGACCCGGAGCGGACGGCCCGGTTGCTGTTCGCCCTGCGGGACCGGACCGTCCGGGACCGCGGCGTCGAGTACGCCCGGCCCGACGAGCTGGCTCCCGCCGAACGGCTCTGGCGCTTCCTCGCCCGGCGGGCCGTGCCGCCGTACGAGGGCTGCGCGGTGGCCCCGCTCACCCTGCTGGCCTGGGCGTCCTGGGTCGCCGGTGACACGGCGACGACGCGGGTCGTGCTCGGCCACGTCCTGCGGCTCGCCCCGGACTACCTGCTGGCCGAGTTGCTCCACGAGTCGGTCAACGACGGCATGACGCCCGGGGCGCTGCTGGCTGCCGTCGAGGCCCAGCGACGGCGGCGCGAGGGGCAGGTTCCCGCGTCGGCCCGGACCGGCGACCCGTCGCCGCCTGCCGACGGGCCGGGCCCGGTGCCCGGGGCCCCGGCGGACGGCCTCCCCCCGGAAGAGCCCGGTCGGGCCTCCGGCGGCCGCCGACGTCGCCGGGGAGCCCGTCGGAAGGGTTCGTCCACGGTGTCGGGTCCGGCCTCGGCCGACCACGGCCCGGGCGGCCCCGCCGGTCAGGCCGGCGCCGGCGGCCCGGCCCCGGGCGGGAGCGCCGCCGGCTCGCTTGCCCTGCTGCCCACGCCGGGCCGGGCCTCGGCGCCCGGGCGCGTCCGGTCGGCCGGGGAACGGACCGCCCGGGGTCTGAGGCTCGGCCGCGGGGCGGTGTGCGCGCCCGCCGTCGCCCGCGCCGGGAGCGGACGACACCGGTGCCCCGGGGTCCGGCGGGCGGCCAGGGGGAGCCGCCGTGCCCACTGACCAGCTCGCCGCCGCACCCGCCTCTCGGCGGCTACGCCTCGCCGCGCGCCATCGCGATCAGGCGGTCCAGCACCGTGCCGCCGCTGACCCGCAGGCCGTCGTGCTCCCACTCGTTGGTGATCCAGGTCCGCAGACCGCGCACCGCGCGGGCGGTCTCCAGCGAGGCGGCGGTGTCCACGTACATGTCGTCGTGGTACACCGCCGCCACGACCGGTACGCGGTTGGCGGCCAGGCGCTCCCGGTCGTACAGGTCGGGCCAGTCGGTGCGGGCGGCGAGCAGTTCCGCGGTCTCCTTCAGCGGGCGCAGTGCCGGGTCGGAGTCGAACATCCAGGGGTAGATCATCTCCCCGGTGAACAGCACGGGTGCGCCGGACTCCAGCGCGGCCCGGGCGTCGAACTGCGGGAACTCCTTGCGGAGCCGCTCGGCCGACCAGCCGGTGCCGCCCTGGTCCACCGACCGCTGGCCGTAGATCGACTCGTGCAGCACCGCGTACAGCGGGCCGCCGGCGAAGGAGAGCTGGGCCTGGGCGGAGGCCAGGAAGGTGTCCGAGAGCTCGGGTCCGGCCGCGCCCTCCACCCAGGCCTCGTCCAGCAGGTAGTGCAGGGCGCCGGAGCCGTTGCCGCCGCCGAGCAGCATCCCGAGGGCCTGGAACGCCTCGACGGTGAGCACTCCGCCGTCCGGCAGGGTCGCGGGGGAGGCCGCGAGGTGGGCGGCGATCCGCCGCGCCGCTTCGACGTCCTGCGGGAACCGGGCGTAGTGGTCCTCGTTCTTGCGGACCACGCGCGGGTAGGCAGCGCGGTAGACGTCGTCGGCCGAGTCGGCGAGGCCGGCCAGACCGCCGGTGATGAAGGCCTCGGTCAGGCCCTCGGGTGCGACGGAGAGGTAGGTGAGGGTGCAGAAGCCGCCGAAGCTCTGGCCGAGCACGCTCCAGGGCCGGTCGGCGCCGAGCAACCGGGTGCGGAACAGCTCGGAGTCCCGGACGATCGAGTCCGCCCGGAAGTGGGCGAGGTAGTCCGCCTGCTCGCGTGGGCCGCCGCGCCGGGCGAGGGTCTGCCGGGTCGCGGGCGTGGACCGCCCGGTGCCGCGCTGGTCGAGCAGGAGCACCCGGTAGTCGTCCAAGGCGCGCTTCAGCCAGGTGTCCCGGGTGAGCGGCCGGGCGGCCTTGCCACCGGGCCCGCCCTGGAGGAAGAGCAGCCAGGGCAGGTCGTCCCGCTCACGGCCGGCGGCCACCACCTCGCGGGCGTACACCTCGATCTGCTCGCCCTGCGGGGCCGCGTGGTCGAGGGGGACCTGGAACACGTGGTCGGTCGTGACGATCCCGGGCAGCCGGCTGACGGTGGACATGGGACTCCTCGGTCTCTGCTGGTCACAGTGGTGGCGTCGCGGTTCACGGGGTCACCGGATGCGGGGCCGCGACCCCCGCACCGTATCCTGGCGGCGGTCGAGCGCCGGTTCGACCGTCCCTGCCCGTCCGATCGGGCGGCCGACCCCGGTCGACACCCGCTCCGAGCAGCGCCGACGGCAGCACGGGAAGCCCGGGACGGGGCCTCGGCGCAGGCCGCGACGGGCTCGTGGCGGGACCCGGCGCCGCTCCGACGGAAGCGGCACGACCGCCCGGTGGGGCGGGCACCGACCGGTGCCGGTCGGGGTGGGGCGTGACCTGGCGGCGGTGTGCGGCGTTCACCCCGGGGGCCCTGTGCCCGAACGGAGACCGGCCGGGTGCACATCCGGCCGGGTCGTCCGCCCGGCGACGCGGGACCGGGGACCCCGGCCACCGGCGGCGGTCGGCGGCGTAAGTGCGGCAGCGGGGCCGGTCGCCGTGCAGGAACCGGCCGGCCCGGCGGGCGCGGTGGCGGGCCCGTCGCGACGGCGCGGCGCGCCGGTACCGGCCCGGTACCGAGCACCGCTTGGCACGACCCGCCGCCGGGTACGGCCAGACACGGCACACCGCCGATGGGAAACCCCGTCGGCCCGGCACCATCAGCACGCGATCGAGCATGCTCGCGGCCCACCGGCCTGACCCGGCCACGGACCGCCGAGGGGAGGAGAGTCCGGTGACCGCCATGAGGCCACCACAGGCCATGCCGGCCGAGAGCGTGGTCGGAGCGCCGAGACCGGTCGGGCGTCCCGACCTGGTCCCGCCGACAGGGCTCGGGGGAGCACCCGCCGGCCCGGGCCGCCCCGCCGCCCCGCCGCGCCCGCAGCCCCCCGCGGTCCACCACGCGGTGATCTGCGTCAACGCCCCGGCGATGGCCGCCTCCGGCCCCGACGGCCAGCTGCGAGGCCACGGCCTGCACGGCTTCTACCGCAACGGCGTCCGGGCACTCGCCCGGATGGAGGTACGGCTGGGCGGCATGGAGCCGCTGCCGCTCCAGGGCGCCCTGACCAGCACCGCCCAGGCCCGCTTCCTCGGCGCCGTCCGGGTCCCCGGCGACCTCGACCCGGACCCGGCGCTCACCGTCGAGCGGCTGCGCCACGCGGACGGCGTGGAGACCGTCGTCGTGCGCAACACCGGCCCGCGGCCCGCCCGGCTGCCGCTGGAGATCGCCGTCGGCACGGACCTCGGCCCGGTCGCCGAGATCGCCGCCGGGCACCGCCCGCCCGACCTGCCGGGCCAGGTGCAGTCCGCCGGGCTCCGCTGGACGGGCCCCGGACACAGTGCCGTGGTCAGTGCCAAGCCCTCGCCGCACGCCGTCCTGGCCGGCGCGGGGGTGCTCCGCTGGGATTTGGAGGTCCAGCCCGGCGCCCGCTGGTCGGTCGAGCTGCGCACCGAGCTGGAGAGCGCCGCCACCGGCCCGCGGCCGCCCGGTGGGCGTGGCACCGGTGTCCCACTGCCCTGGTCCGAGCCGGAGGTCCGCAGCGACGACTCCCGGGCCGCCCCGCTGGTCTCCCGCTCCCTGGACGCCCTCGGCGGGCTGCTGTTCGCCGATCCGGACCGCCCGACCGACCTCTACCCGGCCTCCGGCGCGCCCTGGCGCTTCGGCCTCGCCCCGGCCGACGCGCTCTGGGCCGCCCGGCTCACCCTGCCGCTCGGCACCCGGTTGGCCGTCGGCACCATGCGGGCACTGGCCCGCCGTCAGCAGCTGGCCCCCGCCCCGGGCCGCACCGAGGGCCTGCTGCCCGGGAGCCTGCGGCACGGCGGCCCGGAGCTGCCGCCCACCTGCACCGCCACCGAGGCCACCCTGCTGTTCGTCACGGTGCTGGCCGAGGCCTGGCGCTGGGGCCTGCCCGGGTCGGAGGTCGCCGAACTGCTCCCGGCCGCGGAGCGGGCCCTGGCCGCGCTGCGCGACGGGCTGGTCGACGGTTTCGTCACCGATCTGAGCCGCCCTGCCGAGGAGCGCTCGGCCCACCCGGCCGCCGCCCGCGCCGAGGTCCAGGCGCAGGCCCACCGCGCCGCCCTGCACGGCGCCGAACTGCTGGAGGCCTTCGGTCGCCCGGGCGCCGGGGGCTGGCGGACCTGGGCCGCGGAGCTGCGCGGGCGCTTCCGCGAGCGGTTCTGGGTCGACGACCTCTCGGGCGGCCGCCCCGCCGCCGGGCTGGCCCCGGGCGGTCAGCCGCTGCCCGCCGTCGCCTCCTGCCTGGTGCACCTGCTGGACACCGGGCTCGCCGCCGACGGCGGCCGCCACGAGAGCCTGCTGGACCGCGAGCAGACCCGGTTGCTCGCCCAGCGCCTGGTCGCCCCGGAGCTGGACAGCGGCTGGGGCCTGCGCACGCTCAGCGCCAAGTCCCCCCGGTTCAACCCGCTGGGCCACCGCGGCGGCGCGGTACGGGTCCACGAAACCGCGCTGGCGATCGCCGGACTGGCCGAGGCCGGCCACGAGAACGAGGCCGGCACCCTGTTGGAGGGCCTGCTCGCCGCGGCCGCCCACTTCGAGGGGCGACTGCCGGAGATGTACGCGGGTGAGCAACGCACCCCCGGCTGCCCGCCGGTGCCGCACCCGGCCGCCTGCCGTCCGGCGGCGGTGTCGGCGGCCGGTGCCGTGCACGCGGTGTTCGCCCTCGCCGGGGTGCGGCCCGACGTTCCGGGCGGCCGGGTCCTGGTCCGCCCGGCCAGCACCGCGCCGCTCGGCGAGCTGGAGCTGACCGGGCTGCGGGTGGCGGGCGAACCCTTCTCGGTCCGGGTGAGCCGGATCGGCGTGGCGATGGTCGAGGAGGCTTCCGCGGACCTGCAGCTCGTCGCCCGCTGACCGCGCACCCCGGCCCGGCGTGGCCGCGCTCGGCCAGTGCCACCGCACCCGGCGCCGCGCAGCGCCGGCGCCGGACCCACCGACCGCCCTTCGGCGCCTCCGGCCCGGGAGCCCCCGCCCGCCCGTGCGCGAACCGTACCGGGCGGGTGGACGACCGGCCCCGAGCAGGCGTTGTGCGGGCCGCGCGCAAGGCCTGTGCTTATCGTCAGAGAGACGACTATGATCGGCGCCATGTCGCGTTACGATCCGTCGGCCTTCCCCCCGTTCGCTGTCACGGTTGACCTGGTGGTGCTGACGGTGCGCGACCACGCGCTCTGCGCCCTGCTGGTCAGACGCGGCGAGCCGCCGTTCCAGGGGTACTGGGCGCTGCCCGGAGGCTTCGTCCGGCCGGACGAGGGCCTGGCCGAGGCCGCTTCCCGGGAGCTGGCCGAGGAGACCGGCCTGCGCGCGCACTCGGCCCCGGGTCACGACGCGGCCGGCCCCGGTGCGGCCGGAGCCCACCTGGAGCAGCTCGCCACCTACGGCCACCCGCAGCGCGACCCCCGGATGCGCGTGGTCAGCGTGGCCTACCTGGTGCTCGCCCCCGACCTGCCGACGCCCCGGGCCGGCGGCGACGCCAGCAGCGCTCGGTGGGCCCCGGTGGCAGAACTCCTCGGAGGGAACCCGGCCGACGGCGTCCCGCTCGCCTTCGACCACGGCCTGATCCTCGCCGACGGCGTGGAACGCGCCCGCTCCAAGATCGAGTACTCCTCGCTCGCAACCGCCTTCTGTCCGACCGAGTTCACCGTCGGTGAGCTGCGCCGGGTCTACGAGGCGGTCTGGGGCGTGGTGCTGGACCCGCGGAACTTCCACCGCAAGGTCACCGGCACCCCCGGCTTCCTGCTGCCCTCCGGCGGCACGACGACCCGTCAGGGCGGCCGCCCCGCCCAGCTGTTCACCGCCGGCGGCGCGACCGTCCTCAACCCGCCCATGCTCCGCCCGGAGTCCTGAGGCCACCTCGCGGGGCCGGGCCGCGCCCCACCCGGCGCGTCCGGGCCGCGCCCGGGGCCCGTCCTGCGCTCTGCCCCGGCGGCGCCCCTGGCGGCACCCCCGGCCTCCTCCCCAGCGGTGCGTCCTGGGCAACCGAATGGCCCGGCCTGGCTGCGGCCGCGGGTGCACCGGCGCAGAGTGTCGGTGGACGCTCCGGCCGCCGGGCCGGAGGCCTTCCGGCACCCAGGAGCCCCGTCATGGCCCTCAAGGACTGCGCGCACCAGCGATTCCTCATCGAGGGGCTGGCGGCCGACTACAAGAGCCTCGACGCGACCACCACCGCCACGGAGAAGGAGCTGGCAGAGCTGGAGGCCGAGCGGGCCGCACCCGAGACGATCGCGGCCGTGCAGGAGCGGCTGGCCGCCGAGCGCGAGCAACTGGGCGAGACCACCGTCGAGGGCCAGGCCGCCGTCGACGAGTTCCGGGCGGTCTGCGGCGGCGAGCAGCTCCCGCCGCTGCCCTGGCCGTCCCGGTAGGACCGGCGACCGGGGGACGGCGCGGCTCCGGCCCGGGCCCCGCAGCGGGCGGTCCCGTGAATCGCAGGATCGGATTTTCCCCTGATCGGGTGAGGTGGGCAGTCGGCGGGCCCGTGCCGTTCCCGCAATGTCCGGAATAGCCGCCGTGGCCCCCTAATGTGCTGGCGCGGAGCCGTGCGGCGGGCGCAACGCCGGCCCATCAGGGGGTGCTCCGCGTCGAGCAGGTCGGCCGAGGGCACGGGAGCCAGCGATGATTCAGATCACCGGACTGACCAGGGTCTACCGCAAGGGTGCCCCGCCCGCCGTACTGGACCTGACCTTCGACGCCCGGCCCGGCGCCGTGACCGTGCTGCTCGGCGCCGAGGGTGCGGGCAAGTCCACCGCGCTGCGGCTGATGCTGGAACTCGAACGCGGCCAGGGCGTCACGCTCTTCGACGGGCGCCCCTACCGCCGGATCCGCCGCCCCGAGCGGGAGGTCGGCGTGCTGCTGGCCGGTCCGGGCGAGGGTGTGACCGCGGTGGCCGGGCACCCGGGCCGCAGGGCGCACGGCCACCTGCGGATGCTCGCGGCGGCCGTCGGCGCGCCGGCCCGACGCGTTGACGAGCTGCTGGCGCAGACCCGACTGGCCGCCGTCGCCGGGCAGCGGCTGCGCACCTTCTCGCCCGGTATGCACCGCCGGCTGGCCTTGGCCGCCGCCCTGCTGGGTGACCCCGGCACGCTGCTGCTGGACGCGCCGACCGAGGGCCTGTCGCCGCGCAACGTCGAGTGGTTCCACTCCTTCCTGCGCTCGTTCGGTGTCGCCGGCGGGACGGTCCTGGTGACCACCCGCGCCCCGCAGGAGGCCGCGCAGCTCGCCGACCGGGTCGTCACCCTGGACCGCGGCCGACTGGTGGCCGACCAGCCGGTCGAGGAGTTCCGGCGGACCCGGCTCAGGCCCGAAGTAGCCGTCCGGGGGCCGCAGATGGCGCGACTGGCCGACCTGCTGGTCGAGCAGGGAGCCGAGGTCCGCCAGGACGGCAGCGTGGGTCTCGCGGTGGCCGGCGTCGACCGCACCGAGATCGGTGAACTCGCCTACCGGCACGGGATCCTGCTGCACGAGCTGGCCGACCGGGTGGTCGAGCAGCCCGTGCCCCGGGTCGTCCTGCCGGCCGCCTCGGGCCGCTCCGGTCACCTCCGCGTCCGAGCTGCCCAGGACGCCGCACCGAACTCCGGACCGAGCCCCGAGCCGAGCTCCGGAAGCAACCCCGAACCGCGCACCGGACCGAGCCCCGAGTCGCCCTCCGAGTCGGCCCAGCGGTTCGCGGCCGAAGCGGTCACCGAGGCCCCTGACGAGGCAGCTGCGGGCGTGCCCGCCACCGCTGCCTTCGCGCCCGCCACCGGGTCGGCCGTCGATCCCGACTCCGAAGCCACCACCCCGCGGCGCCGGACGCCGCGCCCCCAGGACGACGCTTCGCTGCCCACCCGCGCCCTGCCCGTCGCCGTGGTCGCCGCCGCGCTCCCCGCCCTCGGTACGCCCACCGCCGGTACGCCCGCCCCCCGGGCCGCGTCCGCCAACCCCGGCCGGTCCACCGAGCGCACCGGGGGCGACGAGCCGGTCCCGACCGTCGCCGTCGACCGGCTCTTCCGCGACGACCGGGCCCCGGCCGGGGAAGCCGCCCGGGCCAAGCCCCCGGGCCGGCGCGAGAACGCCGACCTGCTCACCGACGACACCGTCCGGCTCCGCCGCCTCACCTCGGGCGCGACCGCCGCCTCGGCCCCCGCCACCACCGACGACCACCGGAGCGAGTGAACCGTGCGTGTCCTGGCCTACGAGCTGCGCCGTCTGCGCGGCCTGCGTTCCACCTGGCTGCTGCTCGCCGCCGTGCTGCTCGGCGACGCCGTGGTGGCCGCCGTCCTGGCGAGCCAGACTCCGGCCGGCCCGCTGGCCGCGCCTGCCGGGGTGCGCCTGCTGACCGCCACCGTCCCGCTCGTCCCGCTGCCGTTCGCGGCCCTCGCCGCCGGCGTGCTGGGCGCGCTCTCGTACGGGCACGAGGTGAACCACCCGGGGCTGCCCGCCTCGATGGTGTCGTACCCGCGCCGGGTGCGGCTGCTGCTGGCCAAGCTGCTGGTGGTCGGCCCGGTGGCG
The DNA here is from genome assembly GCF_042735125.1 of Kitasatospora sp. NPDC059599. NCBI lineage: Bacteria > Bacillati > Actinomycetota > Actinomycetes > Kitasatosporales > Streptomycetaceae > Kitasatospora > Kitasatospora sp. NPDC059599. Next base: position 17,514 of record NZ_JBHWCL010000142.1, read on the forward strand.
GCGCTGCTGGCGCTGGCCAGCCTGTTGCTCGACACGGTGGCCGTGCACCTCGCGCTGCCGGACGGGGTGACGGTGGAGGCCTGGGCGGAGCCCACCGCGTTGTCGGCGCGGGTGTCCGAGGCGGTGGGCGGTGCCGGACTGTCCGGGCTGTCCGACCTGCCGGGTGCCTTCGCTCCGCTGGCGCTGGTGGTCGGCCACGGGGTGCCGGCGGCGCTGCTGGCGTTCGTCCTGCTGGCCGTCGTGGCCGCCTGGACCGGGGTGCTGACCGCGTCGCTGACCCGCAGTGCCGCCGCCGGGGTGCTGCTGCTGTGCGCGCTGCCGCCGCTGCTGGAGTCCGGTGTCGCCCTGCTGCTGCGCCGGACCGGCCGGCCGTGGCCGGCGCGGGCGGCGGAACTGCTGCCCTTCCAGTCCGGCATCGAGTGGGCCTACGGCTGGGTGTACGGCGGCGCGCGCGGAGGGGCGGCCGGGAGTGCGGCGCTGACGGACCCTGCGCTGATCGTGGCGGTCGCGGCTCCCGGGGCGGTACTGCTGCTCGCGGCGCTGCTCGTCCAGGCGCGTCGGCGCGCGCTGTAGGGCCCGCTGCGGCGAGCGCCGAGGGGTCGGCCGTCCCGAAGAACCAAGATCGACCAGCAGTGGCCGAAATGAGCGGTTCTTCCTGATAAGAAGTCAATTATCCAGTCACGGTCGATCACCCTTTCGTGTGCTTTTCACGAGAATTCTCAAGCCGCGCCTGCCGATCGCCGACAAAGGAGGCGTGAGTACCCTTGCGCACCCCACCATGACCCCCGCCCGTTCCGCCGACGGGCCGATCCACGGCTCCGGCGATCCGGACCGCTTCTCGTACGCCGACCGGCCGACCCCGCCGGCGCCCCGCTGGGAGGGCGCCGAGTCCGACATCGCCCGGGTCGGCCGCAAGACCACCAGCAGCCGCGGCCGCGGTCTGCACGGCCAGCTGGTCCAGCAGCTCGGCCAGATGATCGTCTCCGGCGACCTCGGCGCCGACCGCCCGCTGGTGCCGGAGGAGATCGGCCAGCGCTTCGAGGTCTCCCGGACCGTCGTCCGCGAGTCGCTGCGCGTGCTGGAGGCCAAGGGCCTGGTCAGCGCCCGGCCGAACGTCGGCACCCGGGTCCGCCCGGTCGGCGACTGGAACCTGCTGGACCCCGACATCATCGAGTGGCGGGCCTTCGGCCCGCAGCGGGACGAGCAGCGCCGCGAGCTGTTCGAGCTCCGCTGGGCGATCGATCCGCTGGCCGCCCGGCTGGCCGCCGGCCACGGCCGGGAGGACGTCCAGCAGCGTCTGGTCGAGCTGGTCGAGATCATGGGCCACGCCGCCTCCCAGGCCGACCTGTCCACCTACACCCGGGCCGACGCCGAGCTGCACGGCCTGGTCCTGCAGATGGCCGGCAATCGGATGCTGGAGCACCTGTCCGGGATCGTCGCCTGTGCGCTGCAGGTCTCGGGCGGCCCGGCGATCTCCTGCGAGCGGCCCTCCGAGTCCTCGGTCGGCCTGCACGCCCGGCTGGTGGACGCCCTGGGGGCCGGCGACGGCGCCGCGGCCGAGGTTGCGATGCGGGCGCTGCTCACCGTCCACCCCGAGATCGAGCCGTCCGTCCCCGCGCCCCGGGAGCACTGAGCGGGCTGTTCCGACGAGCGGGGGTGCCGGGTCCGGCGGTCCGCTCCGCCAGGGCCCTCCGGCCGCACCGCGCGGCGCAGCCGGAGGGCCTCTGCATGCGGACGGTCCTCCGGGGCCCGGGGCGGTCGGCCCCGACAGTCATCCCGGCCATGACAAAGCACTTCGGCGAGAGTGCGCGATGATGGAACCCGGCCCGGTGGCCGCGGGCGCCGTGTGGTGTGACCCGCGACACGAAGGCCATGCGTAACACTTGACGAGTAGCAGCGATGTCTCCTGAGCGGGAGCAGCTGCGGAATACTCCAACATGTCAGAATGCTGTGTTGGTCCGCGGCGCTGCTGCCGTCCTGCAAACCCAGTCCTCAAGCCCGAGTCGGTCGGAATCGACACCGCGCGTCAGGCGCGCGATCTCCTTCCCCGCCCGCTCGGGCGGCCGGTACGGGTTCGAGTCCACTCATCGTCCGAGAGGTTGTTCGTGTCGGCCAGCACATCCCGTTCACTTCCCCCCGAGATCGCCGAGTCCGCGGCTCTGCTGGCGCTCATCGAGCGGGGCAAGGCCCAGGGGCAGATCGCCGGTGACGACGTGCGCCAGGCGTTCGAGGCGGACCAGATCCCGGTCACCAAGTGGAAGAACGTCATGCGCAGCCTCAACCAGGTGTTGATTGAGGAGGGGGTGGACCTCATGGTCAGCGCGGCCGAACCGGCCGGCGCCAAGCGCAAGAGCGTTGCTGCCAAGAGCCCCACCAAGCGCACCGCCACCAAGGCTGTCACCACCCGGACCCCGTCGGCCCCGACCAAGCCGCCCGTGCGGATCGCCCCCGGCGCTCCCGTCGCGGCTCCGGCCGTCGCCGCCGCCGCGGCCCCGGCCCCCACCGTCTCCGCCGACATCACCGCCGAGACGACCTCCGTCGTCACCGGGGTGAAGGCTGTCGCGGCGAAGAAGGCCGCCCCGGCCAAGAAGGCCGCGGCGAAGAAGGCCGCCGCGCCGGCCAAGAAGACCGCTGCCAAGAAGACCGCCGCCACGAAGTCCGGCAAGGGCGACGAGGAGCTGCTCGGCGAGGAGGAGATCCTCGAGGAGACCGCGCTGCCGGGCGACAAGGCCGAGGCCGAGGGTCCGGAGGAGGAGTCGGAGGGCTTCGTCCTCTCCGACGACGACGAGGACGACGCGCCGGCCCAGCAGGTCGCCGTCGCCGGTGCCACCGCCGACCCGGTCAAGGACTACCTGAAGCAGATCGGCAAGGTCCCGCTGCTCAACGCCGAGCAGGAGGTCGAGCTCGCCAAGCGCATCGAGGCCGGCCTGTTCGCCGAGGACAAGCTCTCGGCCGCCGACAAGCTGGCCCCGAAGCTCAAGCGCGAGCTGGAGATCATCGCCGAGGACGGCCGCCGGGCCAAGAACCACCTGCTGGAGGCCAACCTCCGCCTGGTGGTCTCGCTGGCCAAGCGCTACACCGGCCGCGGCATGCTCTTCCTGGACCTGATCCAGGAGGGCAACCTGGGTCTGATCCGTGCGGTCGAGAAGTTCGACTACACCAAGGGCTACAAGTTCTCGACCTACGCCACCTGGTGGATCCGCCAGGCGATCACCCGCGCCATGGCCGACCAGGCCCGCACCATCCGCATCCCGGTGCACATGGTCGAGGTCATCAACAAGCTGGCCCGCGTCCAGCGCCAGATGCTCCAGGACCTGGGCCGCGAGCCCACCCCGGAGGAGCTGGCCAAGGAACTCGACATGACCCCCGAGAAGGTCATCGAGGTCCAGAAGTACGGCCGTGAGCCGATCTCGCTGCACACCCCGCTGGGCGAGGACGGCGACAGCGAGTTCGGTGACCTGATCGAGGACTCCGAGGCGGTCGTCCCGGCCGACGCGGTCTCCTTCACCCTGCTCCAGGAGCAGCTGCACTCGGTGCTGGACACCCTCTCCGAGCGCGAGGCCGGCGTGGTCTCGATGCGCTTCGGTCTCACCGACGGCCAGCCGAAGACGCTCGACGAGATCGGCAAGGTGTACGGGGTCACCCGTGAGCGCATCCGCCAGATCGAGTCGAAGACCATGTCGAAGCTGCGCCACCCGTCGCGTTCCCAGGTGCTGCGCGACTACCTGGACTGATCGGCGGCGATCGTCGAAGCGAAGGCCCGGAGCCGTACGGCTCCGGGCCTTCGCGGCTGTCCGGGCCCGTGTGCGTCAGCGTCCGGGTGGTGGTTGTCGCTCGTCCGGGTGGCGGCACGACGGTTGCCGGTCGCCCAACGTAGTCGATCACCTACGCTGTGCCGGTTGCCTGCTGCCGAGCCTTCTGGAGTCACGGTGCCGACCGAGCCGGACCGCACTGACCTGCCGACGCCCGTCCAGTCCGTGGTGGACCCGGCCGCCGCCCGGGTGGGCCGCCGTCGCCGGGCGGCCGCGCTGGCGCTGCTCGCCGCCGCGCCGGTCCCGCTGGTCTCCCTCGGATCGGCCGCGCCGGCCGAGGCGCAGCGCCGGGTGGTCGGCGGCAACGCCGCGAGCACCGCCGACCACCCGTGGATCGTGGCACTGGCCAGCCGCCAGCAGTTCGGCAGCGGGCGCTCGGGCCAGTTCTGCGGGGGCGCGCTGGTCAGCCCGACCAAGGTGGTGACGGCCGCGCACTGCTTCTTCGACGAGGCCAAGGGCCGGGTGGACCGGCCGGGCCTCAAGGTGATCGTCGGTCGGGACGACATGCGCGGCACGTCCGGCCGGGAGGTGGCGGTGCGGTCGGTCTGGATCCACCCCGACTACTCCTTCGCCGCCAACATGAACGATGTCGCGGTGCTCACCCTCGGCGAGTCCCAGGGCTCCCGGCCGGTGGTCGAGCTGGTCGGCCGGGGTGAGGCGGCGCCCTACGAGGCCGGGACCACGGCGCAGGTGTACGGCTGGGGAGACACCACCGGGCGGGGCGACTACTCGCCGGTGCTGCGTGGGGTGGACGTGGCGATGGTCCCGGACGAGACCTGCGCCCACGCCTACCCGGGCGGGCCGGATGGCAAGTTCGACGCCCGCGGCATGGTCTGCGCGGGCGAGGAGAAGGGTGGCAAGGACGCCTGTCAGGGCGACAGCGGTGGCCCGCTCGTCGTGGGCGGGCGGCTGGTCGGCCTGGTGTCCTGGGGGACGGGCTGTGCGGAGGCGGCCCACCCGGGGGTCTATACGCGGCTGTCCACGGTCGTGGACGCGGTGCACTCGGTGCTGTGAGCGGTCAGGAGCGGCCGGCAGCGGGCACGTTCCTCGCGGTGAGTGATGTGGCAGTCACGTTCTGACGTCGCGTCGGACCGTCCGGGCCGGGGCGGGCGAACGAGGGGCAACCGTCCGGAGAACAGCCCGGAGAGCAGTTCCGAGAACGACCGGAGGGCGGCCGGAGAACGGCAGAGCCGGGCGATCGACCCCGAGGGGTCGGTCGCCCGGCTCATCGGTCGCGCGTAGTGCGCGACCGAACACAGCTCGACGTCGGTTGTCGGTGGCGCCAGGAATCAGCGCTCGTCGTCGTCGGCCGTGGCCGTGGTGCTGGTGAGACGGCCGCTCTCGTCCTGTATCTCCACGGCGATCTTCTTGAGCTCGGGCTCGAACTTCCGGCCGTGGTGGGCGCAGAAGAGCAGCTCTCCGCCGCTGGCGAGTACGACGCGCAGGTAGGCCTGGGCGCCGCAGCGGTCGCAGCGGTCAGCCGCGGTGAGCGGGCTCGCAGGTGTCAGAACAGTAGTCACGTCGCCTCTTCTCTAGCTCGACGAGCTGTCGTACCAGGGTCAACATCCAACCAGGCCGAAAACGTTCCCGCTCGTGGCTTTTCTTCTCTGAGGATTCTGCTGTCGTTGATGAGGACGTGCCCCGGGTGCCGGTGGTTCATGCGTGCCGAAATCCCGGGATCCGCCCGTCGCTCGAACGTCCGATCGGGATCGGGTTCGAGGTCCGCGTAGCATAATCCTCTGCCGGGTTGGAGCATAAGCCCCGTCCCGGGCCCCGGTAGCCTGCATAACGGCAGTTCCGGAGCCTGTACCGGGCCCCACGGACCGCCAGGACCGGTGGTACCGGGAGGAGATGGCGCCCCCGGTGCCCACGCCCGGACACGGTCCTTGTTCGCGCAGCGCGTACAAGCTGCGCGGGGCCGGGCCGGCGTGCTGCGTACCCGGCGGAGGGGTGTGGGCACGCAGAGCGACGAATGTCGGTGCGGCGTGCTGCACTGGCGTTTGGTCCGGATCCGTCCGGATGTGACCGATGAGACAGAACTTCACCGAGGAGAGTGCCGCGTGAGTGCCGAAACGACCGTGCCGTCCGCGCTGCTGGCCGGCGACGACGGTTCCAACTACACCGCGCGGCACCTGCTCGTCCTGGAGGGGCTGGAGGCCGTCCGCAAGCGCCCCGGCATGTACATCGGCTCGACCGACAGCCGCGGCCTGATGCACTGCCTCTGGGAGATCATCGACAACTCCGTCGACGAGGCGCTCGGCGGCTACTGCGACCGCATCGACGTCGTGCTGCACCCCGACTCCTCGGTCGAGGTCCGCGACAACGGCCGCGGCATCCCGGTCGACGTCGAGCCCAAGACCGGGCTCTCCGGCGTCGAGGTCGTGATGACCAAGCTGCACGCCGGCGGCAAGTTCGGCGGCGGCTCCTACGCGGCCTCCGGTGGTCTGCACGGCGTCGGCGCCTCCGTCGTCAACGCGCTCTCCGCCCGGCTGGACGTCGAGGTCGACCGCGGCGGCCATACCCACGCGATCAGCTTCCGCCGCGGCACCCCCGGCATCTTCACCGAGACCAGTCCGGACGCGCCCTTCGAGCCGGCCAACGGTCTGACCAAGGCCCGCAAGGTGCCCAAGACCCGCACCGGCACCCGGATCCGCTACTGGGCCGACCGGCAGATCTTCCTCAAGGACGCCAAGCTCTCCCTGGAGACGCTGCACAGCCGCGCCCGGCAGACGGCCTTCCTCGTGCCCGGCCTGACCATCGTCGTGCGTGACGAGCGGCTCACCGAGAGCGAGCAGGTCGACGAGTCGGTCTTCCGCTACGACGGCGGCATCGCCGAGTTCTGCGAGTTCCTGGCCCCCGACAAGCCGGTCTGCGACGTGCTGCGGCTGCGCGGCGAGGGCACCTTCAAGGAGACCGTGCCGGTCCTGGACGAGCTCGGCCACATGACCCCCACGGAGGTCACCCGCACCCTCGGCGTGGACATCGCGCTGCGCTGGGGCGCCGGTTATGACACCACCCTGCGTTCCTTCGTCAACATCATCGCCACCCCCAAGGGCGGCACCCACGTCACCGGCTTCGAGCGCTCGCTGGCCAAGACCGTCAACGAGGCGCTGCGGGCGGGCAAGCTGCTGCGCGTCGCCGAGGACGACGTCACCAAGGACGACGCCACCGAGGGCCTCACCGCGGTGGTCACCGTCCGGCTCGCCGAGCCGCAGTTCGAGGGCCAGACCAAGGAGGTGCTCGGCACCTCGGCGGCCAACCGGATCGTCGCCGCCGTCGTCGCCAAGGAGCTCAAGGCCTTCCTCACCTCGGCCAAGAAGGACGAGAAGCTCCAGGCCCGGGCCGTGCTGGAGAAGGTCGTCGCGGCCGCCCGCACCCGGGTCGCCGCCCGCCAGCACAAGGAGGCCCAGCGCCGCAAGACCGCGCTGGAGACCAGCTCGCTGCCCGCCAAGCTGGCCGACTGCCGTAGCGACGACGTCGAGCGCAGCGAACTGTTCATCGTCGAGGGCGACTCCGCGCTCGGCACCGCCAAGCTGGCCCGCAACTCCGAGTTCCAGGCGCTGCTGCCGATCCGCGGCAAGATCCTCAACGTGCAGAAGGCCTCGGTGAGCGACATGCTCAAGAACGCCGAGTGCGCCGCGATCATCCAGGTGATAGGGGCCGGTTCGGGCCGCACCTTCGACATCGACCAGGCCCGCTACGGCCGCGTCATCTTCATGGCCGACGCCGACGTCGACGGCTCGCACATCCGCACCCTGCTGCTGACCCTCTTCCACCGCTACATGCGGCCGATGGTCGCGCAGGGCCGGGTCTTCGCCGCCGTGCCGCCGCTGCACCGGATCGAGCTCACCAACCCCAAGCGCGGCCAGGAGAAGTACCACTACACCTACTCCGACGCCGAACTGCGCTCCACCCTGCTGGAGTTCCAGCGCAAGGGGCTGCGCTGGAAGGACCCGGTGCAGCGTTACAAGGGTCTCGGCGAGATGGACGCCGACCAGCTGGCCGAGACCACCATGGACCCGCGTCACCGCACGCTGCGCCGGATCAACCTGGGCGACCTGGAGCAGGCCGAGCGGATCTTCGACCTGCTGATGGGCAACGACGTCGCCCCGCGCAAGGAGTTCATCGTGGACTCGGCGGCGACCCTGGACCGCTCGCGCATCGACGCCTGACGCACCCCGTCCGGCCGGGCCCTCCACCCACGGGTGGAG
>NZ_JBHWCL010000143.1:0-25439 GCF_042735125.1 Kitasatospora sp. NPDC059599
CCGGGCGGGTATCCCGCCTGTCAGACGCCACACTTGGGGGGGCACGGGGGGGGCGCGTGCGCCCCGGCCCGCCCCGGTGGTTCGGTCGGCCGGACCGGCCGGGCGGCGGTGTGGGCGGACTTGCCGCCGTCTCGCCAATTGGTCCAGACCTATTGACGGGCCTGGTGGCCCCTCCTACGATCCGGACCGGCACAGCCCCACATGTCCCCACCTCACCCAGAGCCGGGCGTCACGCCCCCACGCGTCGGTCATGTCCATGACGCTCGGCGGGAAGGGAGCACCGCATGTTCCGTCGAAGGCCGCGCACCCCACGCCCGTCGGACGGGTTCCGCCCCGGCCCGGACCAGGGCCGCCCCGAAGCCGGCCGGGCCGCAGGAGAGCCGCTCCGGACCACCCGCCCGCAACGGACGACCGTGGAACGCGCGCGGGCCGGCGGCGCCGAGCACCGGCCGACCGTCCTCATCCGCTCCCTCGCCGCGGTGAGTGCCGCCGCCGTCATCGGAGCCGGCATCGCCGTGGCCGGCACCGTCACGGCCGGGGCCGCCACCACCGAGCTGGTGACCAACCCCGGATTCGAGAACGGACTCTCCGGCTGGAGCTGTTCCGGAGGCTCCGGCGTCGCCGTCGGCAGTCCGGTCCACTCCGGCACCTCGGCGCTCCAGGCCACGCCCACCGGCCAGGACGACGCCCAGTGCACCCAGACCGTCAGCGTGCAGCCCGACTCCCAGTACACGCTGAGCGCCTACGTCCAGGGCAGCTACGTCTACCTGGGTGCCACCGGCACCGGCCTCAGCGGCGCCCAGTCCACCTGGACACCGAGCAGCCCGTCGTACGGCCGGCTCAGCGTCGGATTCTCCACCGGGCCGAGCACCACCTCGGTGACCGTCTACCTGCACGGCTGGTACGGGCAGCCCGCCTACTACGCGGACGACGTGTCGCTCAGCGGCCCCGGCGGCAGCAGCCCCACACCGACCGCCACCACGCCCACCACCGCGCCGCCCACCACCGCCCCGCCGACGACCACACCGCCCACCAGCACGCCGCCGACCACCACCACGCCCCCGACCACCGCGCCCCCCGGCGACACCTGCCCCACGAAGCCCAAGCCGTCCGGCAAGGTCCTCCAGGGGTACTGGGAGAACTGGGACGGCGCCGCGAACGGCGTCCACCCCGGCATGGGCTGGGTCCCCGTCACGGACAGCCGGATCGCCGCGCACGGCTACAACGTCATCAACGCCGCCTTCCCGGTGATCCTCTCGGACGGCACCGTCCAGTGGCAGGACGGCATGGACGCCAACGTCAAGGTCCCGACCCCCGCCGAGATGTGCCAGGCCAAGGCGGCCGGGGCGACGATCCTGATGTCGATCGGCGGCGCCGCCGCGGGCATCGACCTGAGCTCCAGCGCCGTCGCCGACCGGTTCGTGGCGACCGTCGTCCCGATCCTCAAGAAGTACAACTTCGACGGGATCGACATCGACATCGAGACCGGCCTGTCCGGGAGCGGCAGCATCACCACGCTGTCCCCCTCCCAGGCCAACCTGATCCGGATCATCGACGGGGTGCTGGCCCGGATGCCCGCCGGCTTCGGTCTGACGATGGCCCCCGAGACCGCGTACGTCACCGGCGGAAGCGTCACCTACGGGTCGATCTGGGGCGCCTACCTGCCGATCGTCAAGAAGTACGCCGACAACGGGCAGCTGTGGTGGCTGAACATGCAGTACTACAACGGGAGCATGTACGGCTGCTCCGGCGACTCCTACCAGGCCGGTACCGTCCAGGGCTTCACCCAGCAGACCAGCTGCCTGAACAACGGCCTGACCATCCAGGGCACCACCGTCAAGGTGCCCTACGACAAGCAGGTGCCCGGCCTGCCGGCCCAGCCCGGCGCGGGCGGCGGCTACCTGGACCCGGGCCTGGTCGGCCAGTCCTGGAACGCCTTCGGCGGCGCGCTGAAGGGTCTCATGACCTGGTCGGTGAACTGGGACGGCTCGAAGGGCTGGACGTTCGGCGACAACGTCAGGTCCCTCCAGCGCCGTTGACCGCCCGCTGACGCTCCGCGTCCGGGCCCACCGCTCCGACCGCGGTGCCGGTCACCGACCGGCACCGGGGCGGGCGCGGGCCCGGGCGCAAGCCGGAAGGGCCGTACGGGCTCGCGCTCCCACCCAACAGCGCAAGCGGGCGTGCGGTGCCCGGGACGGGCCGCCACGATCGGACTCGACGCACGGGGCGTCGACGAACCAGTCGAGGAGGCACCTGTTGAGCACCGTGGACACACCGGGTGGTGATGCGGGCCGGGCGGGGGGTGCGGGCGCGAGGGCGGTCGATGCCGCGCGGGCCGCGGCCGGGGCGAACAAGATCACCTGGCTCACGCTGGCCCTGATGACGACCAGTTCGGTCGCGAGCCTGCGCGCCGCGCCGACCATGGCGGTGTACGGCCTCGCCTGCGTCTTCCTCTACCTGCTGCCCGCCGTCGTGTTCCTGCTGCCGACGGCGCTGGTGTCGGCGGAGCTGGCTTCCGGCTGGACGGGCGGGGTCTACAACTGGGTGGCGCAGGGGCTGTCGAAGCCGCTGGGCTTCCTGGCCGTGTGGTGCCAGTTCGCCATGACGATCTTCTACTACCCCAGTCTGCTGGCCTTCGTGGCCAGCACGATCTCCTACGTGATCAACCCCGCGCTCGCCAGCAACGGGGTCTACACCGCGATCGTCATCGTGGTCCTGTACTGGACCGGCGTCTGGGTGTCCTCCCGCGGCACCAACGCCGTCGCCGGCCTGGCCTCCTGGGGCCTGATCATCGGAACGCTGATCCCCGGCACCCTGCTGGTCCTGCTCGGGTTCGTCTTCCTCGGACAGGGCAACCCCTCGGCCGCGCCGATGGACGCCTCCCACATCTTCCCCCAGTGGACCGGCATCGCCAGCCTGGTGCTGATCGTCAACAACTTCCTCAGCTACTCCGGCATGGAGATGAACGCCGTCCACGTCAACAAACTGCGCGACCCCGCCAAGGAGTTCCCGAAGGCGATGTTCCTGGCCATGGGCATGGTCCTGCTGATCTTCATCCTGCCGGCCCTCGCCATCAGCTGGGTCATCCCGGCCGACCAGCTCAGCCTCACCGCCGGCGTCATGCAGGCCTTCGACGCCTTCTTCCAGTACTTCCACATCGGCTGGCTCGTCCCGATCGTCGCGATCGCCCTGTGTTCCGCCTCCCTCGGCGGCATGCTCACCTGGCTCGCCGGACCGTCCAAGGGCCTGCTCCTGATCTCCCGCCAGGAGGGCTACCTGCCGCCGTTCCTGCAGAAGCTCAACCCCCACGGCATCCAGCAGAACATCCTCGTCACCCAGGGCCTCCTCACCACGGTCATCGCCCTGCTCTACGCGCTGATCCCCGACGTCTCCAGCGTCTACTGGATCTTCTCGGTGATCACCACCCAGGTCTACCTGATCATGTACCTCCTGATGTTCCTCGCCGCCATCCAGCTGCGCCGCAAGCAGCCCGACCACCCGCGCGGCTACCGCGCACCGCTGCTCACCACGATCTGCGTGGTCGGCTTCGTCGCCTCGGCGCTGGCCATGGTGATCGGATTCGTCCCGTCCTCGCAGTTCGGCGGCGGTAGCGCCTGGGCCTACATCGGCATCGTCGGCGGCGGCCTGCTGCTCCTCGGAGTCGTGATCCCGTTCTCCTTCCTGAAAGCGCGCAAGCCGAGCTGGCGCCAGCCCGACGCCGACACCACGGAGGAGGCAGTGGCATGAGCCCGACCCGGATGGCATCCCAGCACCGGTGGATCTACATCGGCGCGATCGTGGTGCTGGTCGGCATGATGATCGCCGGCCTGCTCACCTACACCCAGCAGAAGGCCACCAACGAGGCCTATCGGAAGGCGAACCAGCTGAACGACGCCCTGGTCGCCAAGGGCTTCGCCGCCCGCAACCCGCACAACATCGCCCTGACGCTGGGCACCGACGGCGGAGCGGTCTGCGACCGCCCCAACTCGGACCTGCGGCAGGGACTGTGGCTCACCCAGCTCACCAACGGGGCCGGCGGCCCCGGCATGCGCCCGGTCATCGTCGACCGCAAGATCCTCGAAGCCGGCGCCGAGGTGATCAAGGTCTACTGCCCGGACAAGCTGGCCGGCTACCAGGAACAGATCGACGACCTCAAGACCTCGGACGTCATCAATGACTGAGCCGACCGCCGCCCCGGGCGCGGCCGACGACCTCGCCGCCCGGATCGCCGCGCTGATGCCGCGGGCCAAGGCCGACCTCGCCGAACTGGTGGCGATGCCGTCCGTCGCCGACGCCCGGCAGTACCCGCCCGAGCACTGCCGACGGGCCGCCGAGTGGGTTGCCGCGGCGTTCGCCGACGCCGGGCTGGAGGACGTGCACCTGGCCGAGACGCCGGACGGCAGCCACGCCGTGATCGGTCACCGTCCGCCGCCGCCCGGCGCGCCGACCGTCCTGCTGTACAGCCACTACGACGTCCAGCCCCCGCTGGACGACGAAGCCTGGCACTCCCCGCCGTTCGAACTCGCCGAACGCGACGGCCGCTGGTACGGACGCGGCGCCGCCGACTGCAAGGGCAACATCGTCATGCACCTCACCGCGCTGCGCGCGCTCGGCGATGACCTCCCGGTCGGGCTGAAGCTGGTGGTCGAGGGCTCCGAGGAACAGGGCACCGGCGGACTGGAGGCCTACGTCCCCGGACACGCCGACGAGCTGCGCGCCGACGCGCTGCTGATCTGCGACACCGGCAACGCCGCCGTCGGCGTCCCGACCGCCACCACCTCGCTGCGCGGCCTCGCCAACGTCGTGGTCACCGTCTCCACCCTGGCCGGGGACGTGCACTCGGGGATGTTCGGCGGCCCGGCCCCGGACGCCCTGGCCGCGCTGATCCGGATCCTGGACTCGCTGCGCGACCCGGACGGCGGCACCCGCGTCCAGGGCCTCGACGCCGACGGCGGCTGGCCGGGCGTCGGCTACGACGAGCAGCAGTTCCGTGCCGATGCCGGGGTGCTGGACGGCGTGCGGCTGACCGGCTCCGGCACGGTCGCGGACCGGCTGTGGGCCCGCCCCGCCGTCACCGTGCTCGGCATCGACTGCCCGCCCGTGGTCGGCTCGGCCGCCGCCGTCCCCGCCCGCGCCAGGGCCCGGGTCAGCCTGCGGGTACCGCCCGGAACGGACGCCGCCGCGGCCGCCGACGCCCTGACGGCCCACCTCAGGGCCGCGGCCCCCTGGGGCGCCCGGGTCGAGGTCGAACGCGAGGGCACCGGCTCACCGTTCCGCGCCGCCACCGACGGACCCGCCTACGTCGCACTCGACCGCGCCATGCGCGAGGCCTACGGCACACCGATCGCCTACCTCGGCCAGGGCGGATCCATCCCGCTCTGCAACGTCCTCGCCTCCACCTTCCCCGACGCCGAGCTGATCCTGATGGGCGTGGAGGAGCCGCGCTGCCTCATCCACGCACCCAACGAGAGCGTCGACCCCACCGAGATCGAGCGGATGGCCCTGGTCGAGGCGCTGTTCCTGCGCCACTACCCCGGCGTCGCCAAGGGCTGATCCCGCCCCACCCGGTTCCTGCCCCCGCCCACCCGGCACCGGCGGTGCGGGCGGCGGACACCGGGGTGTCCGGCGTGCACCGCGGCACCACCGTCGCCGCGGGGCCAGCCGCCGCGGGGTCCCGCCCCCCTGTAACGCCCGCGCGGTGGGGGCCGCGCCGCCCCCGCCCCCCGGCCGGCCGCCCGCCCCCCCCCCGCCGCGGCGTCCCGCACCGCTGTACGGCCCGGTTGTTCGGTGTTTTGTTCAATGACCGAGGACCGAACCAGAACAACCCCGGTGCGCTACACCGGTAGCGCACGTCACAGCCGTGCCGTGCTGGGACCAGGGCCGCAACAGCGCCGAACGCCGGGAGAGTCCACCAGATGACGACGCTCTGCATCGCGAACAACCGCACCGAGGAGATGGTCGGGGACCTCACCGGGATGACGCCGCTGGAGCAGCGGTTCGCCGGCTGCGGGGCGCAGCGGATGCTCTGGTGGGCCGAGGACGGTGACGTCCTGGTGCTGCCCTGGGGCCCGGACCCGGAGTACCTGGCGTACGTCACCGGGCTGACCGGTGTGCGGGCCGACAGCCTGACCTTCGTGATACCGCCGGCGGGCGCCGAGGGCGACCAGATGCTCACCACCGACCGGCTGGCCGACCCGGGATTCCGGGCGGAGCTGCGCCGCGTCCTGGAGGGCCGGACGGTCGAGGAGGTGCTGGCGATCTCGCCGAACGGCGCGGTCGCCGAACTGGCCGACGCGCTCGGCGTCGCGCACGCCATGCCCGGCCAGTCCTTCGCCGCGCAGGGCGGCAACGCGCTGGTCAACAGCAAGGCCGGGTTCCGGGCGGTGGCTGCCGGCACCGGGGTGCCGATCCCGCCCGGGCGGGTGGCGGGCTCCCCCGCGGAGGTCGAGGCCGCCGTCGAGGACCTGCTGGCGCAGGGGCACAGCGTGATGGTGAAGGTCGAGTTCCAGGCGGGCGGGTTCGGCAACGAGGTCCTCACCCGGGACGAGCGGGTGGACACGGCGGCCGGTGCCGAGCGGGTCGTGCCGCTGCCGGACCGGGCGGCGGTGGCCGCCTACGTGGCCGGGCGGTGGGCCTGGCTGACCGGCGGGCGCGGCCAACGGGTCGTGGTGGAGCGGTACTTCACCGACTCCGTGGCGCTGTACGCACAGTTCGTCATCGACGACACGGCCGTGGTCCTGGCCGGCTGCGGCGAGATGGTGATGCAGCCGGTGGTGGTCGGGGAGATCACCCCGCCGGTCACCCCGGACGCCGGGGCCGTGGCCGAGATGGTCGCCCAGGGCGCCAAGCTGTGCGAGGCGCTGCGCGTGATCGGTTACCGGGGGACGGTCAGCGCGGACGCCGTCCTGACCCCGAAGGGCGAGATCCGGTTCCACGAGACCAACGGCCGGCTCACCGGCTCCAGCCACCTGCACGACGCCTACTTCGGCCGACTGCTGCGCGCGGAGCACCGCGACTCGCGCTACATCCTGGAGCTGGCCGGCCTCAAGGTGCCGTCCTTCGCGCGGGCCGTGGCGGCGATCGGCGAGGCCGGGCTCGCCTTCGACCCGGAGACCGGCACCGGCGTGCTGTACAGCTGCGACTTCGCGCCGGCCGACGGCTCGGTGATGTACTGCACGGTCGCCGAGACTCCGGAGGCCGCCCGCGCCCTGGAGGCCGCCCTGCTCGCGCTCTTCGCCGGATGACGTCCGACGCGGGCCGGACGACGTCCGGCGCGGCCGTGCGCGGGATGCGCGCCGCGGTGATCCACCGCTACGGCGGGCCGGAGGAGTTCCGCACCGAGACGGTGCCCGAGCCGGTGGCCGGCCCGGGGCAGGTGCTGATCGACGTCACCCTGGCCGGCCTCAACTACGCGGACCTGCACTGCCGCACCGGCGAGTACGCGCGCTACCCGCTGCCCGCGGTGCTCGGCGCCGACGTGGTCGGGCGGCGGCGCGGGGACGGGCGGAGGGTCGTGGCGCTGCTGCGCGCCGGCGGCGGGTACGCCCGGGTGGCGGTCGCCGAGGCGGCGCACACCGTGGAGGTGCCGGACGGCGTGGCGGACGCGCAGGCGCTCGCACTGCTGGAGCAGGGGGCGACGGCCTACGGCGCGCTGACCCTGGCGGGGCGGCTGCGACCGGGCGAGACCGTCGCGGTCACCGCCGCCGCCGGCGGGGTCGGCCACCTGGCGGTGCAGCTGGCACGGGAGCTGGGCGCGGGCCGGGTGCTCGCCCTGGCCTCCACCCCGGCGAAGCGGGAGTTCGCGCGCTCGCTCGGGGCGGACCGGGTCCTCGACCCGGCGGATCCCGGCCTGGCGGACCGGCTCGGGGAGTCGGGCGGGGTGGACCTGTTCGTCGACCTGGTCGGCGGTCCGGTGCTGCGCGCGGGGCTGGCCGGACTGGCGCCGTTCGGGCGGCTGTTGTCGGTCGGGGCCCGGGGCGGGCCGGAGGAGAGCTTCTCGGTGGACGAGCTGGCCGACCGTTCGGCGGGACTGCTGGGCTTCTGGCTGCAGCACGTCCTGGCGGACCGGGCGCTGTTCGCGGCCACCGCCGCCCGGCTCTTCGAACTCGCGGCCGGGCGGCGGCTGGTGGCGCGCATCGACCGGACCGTACCGCTGTCCGGGGTGGCCGGGGCGCACCGGGTGCTGGCCGCCCGGGAGACGATGGGGAAGGTGCTGGTGGACGTCGGCCGCGAGGACTGAGCCGCCCGCCGGGCCCGACACCA
The DNA here is from genome assembly GCF_042735125.1 of Kitasatospora sp. NPDC059599. NCBI lineage: Bacteria > Bacillati > Actinomycetota > Actinomycetes > Kitasatosporales > Streptomycetaceae > Kitasatospora > Kitasatospora sp. NPDC059599. Next base: position 8,263 of record NZ_JBHWCL010000143.1, read on the forward strand.
CGCGGTGCCGGGCCCGGCGCCGGTCAGTACCCGGCGACCTCGTCCAGGCCGTGGCCGCGCAGCGGCACGAGGAAGCTGCGTTCGAACACCACCACGACCTCGCCGGTGGATTTCGTCCCGGTGGTGCGGCAGCTCACGATGCCCTGCCCGGCGCGGCTCTTGGACAGCCGGGTGGCGAGGGTCTCGGTCTCCGCGTAGAGGGTGTCGCCGGTGAACACCGGGTGGGTCATCCGGATGTTCTCCCAGCCCAGGTTGGCGATGGTGCGCCCGCTCGTCGAGCGGGCGGTCATCCCGCCGACGATGCTGAGCGTGACCAGGCTGGAGACGATCGGCCGTCCCCAGGGGGTGTGCGCGCTGTAGGCGGCGTCGATGTGCAGCGGGGCGTCGTTCATGCTCAGCATGCTCATCAGCACGTTGTCGAGCTCGGTGACGGTCCGCCCGGGGCGGTGCTCGACCACCTCGCCGACCTCGAACTCCTCGTAGTAGCGTCCGACCACCTCGCGGTAGCGGCGCTCGCCGATCCGCCGGTAGCCGGCGGGTTCGGTTCCTTCCATGACGGCTGCTCCCGGGGCTAGAGGTCGGCGGTGAGTTCCTTGACGTGACCGGCGAACTCGCGGATCAGCCGCTCGTCCATGTCGGCGCGCATCATCAGCCGGAGCCCGGCCTCGCCCTTGGGGACGATCGGGAAGAACACCGCCGAGCTGTAGAAGCCGCGCTCGAAGAGCTGGGCGGACAGTTTGACCGCCTGTTCGGCGTCGCCGACGTCGACCCGGCGCACCGGCAGGCCGTTGCCCGCGAAAGTGGTCGGCAGCAGCTCGTCGAACAGGTCGATGTTGCGGTTCAACTTCGCCTGGAGGTCTCTCAGTTCCGGGGAGCGGTGGATGGCGGCGCTGCCCAGCGAGGCGCCGACCAGCGGCAGGGCGACGTTCTGCGACCAGCCGACCGGGCCGGCGTGCCGGTGCAGGAACTCGAACTGCTCCCGGTTGCCGAGCATCGCGACGCCGCCGCCGGTGCCGAAGCCCTTGCCGAGGCTCGCGACGATCACCGTCAGCGGGTTCATCTCCAGGCGGGAGCGGACGAAGCCCTCGCCGCGCTCGCCCATGATGGACAGCGAGTGGGAGTCGTCGATGTAGAGGAACAGCCCGTAGCGGTCCTGGAGTTCGAGCAGCCCGTCGAGCGCCGCCGCGCCGCCCATCGAGTACGCGCCGTCCGCCACGTAGGCGACCCGCGGGTACTTGCGGCAGATGTCCTCCAGGTAGTTCAGGTCGTTGTGCGGGCAGGTCAGCACCATCGACTCGTCGGCGCAGATCGGCTTCACGTACGCCATGCAGAAGTGGCAGAAGCGGTCGAAGACCATCACCCGGGGCCCGCCGCCGCCCCGGCAGGTGCCGTCCAGGTGGCCGGAGGCGATCAGCGGCAGGATGCCGGCGGTGAGCGAGGTGCAGGACGCCCCCGGGAGGATGTGCGCGCCGAACAGCTCGCCCAGTTCCTCCTCCAGGCGCACCAGCAGGTTGTGCCGGATCCGGGTGGTGGAGGTGACCAGCCAGGTGCTGCGGGACTCGGTCAGTGCGTCCACCGCGGCGGCCGCGACCGAGGGGTGGTTGTTCAGGCCCAGGTACGCGCAGGAGACCATGTTGGCGAACTCGTGGCCGCTCTCGCGGACGATCAGCCGGTTGTTGGACTCCGAGTCCACGGTGATGCCGATCAGGCCGTTGGCGGCGGCCGCCTGCCAGACCGGGTCCGCGGTGGCCAGCATGGCCTCGGCGTTGCGGTACCGGCGCGGGCCGAGGATCGATTCTTCGGTCATCGTCACTTCTCCGTCGCGTGGTTCGGGGTGTCGGTGGGCGGGTGGCCCGGGGAGTGGTGCCGGCCGTCGGGGCGGGGCGGGCCGTCGGGGCGTGGCGGGTCGAACTGCTCGATCAGGCGCTGGGAGGCCTCGAAGAACGGCATGCCGACCATCACCCCGTCCACCACGGTGACCGAGCGGCCGTTCTCCAGACCCGCCGCGACCACCCGGCGGGCGCGCGCCAGCAGTTCCTCGTCCGGGCTGAAGGTCTCGTTGATCAGCGCGAGTTGGCGCGGGTGGACGGCGATCTTGCCGCTGAACCCGAAGTCCCGGGCGAGCCCGGCCTCCTGGCGCAGCCCGGCCAGGTCGGCGACCTCGAAGTACGGGGCGTCCATCGCCTCCACCCCCGCGGCGCGGGCGCTGTTGACCACCCGGGCGCGGGCGTGGGACAGGGCCTCCCAGGAGAGCCGGGCGCCGACCGCGAAGGCGTAGTCGGCCGAGCCGAAGACCAGTCCGCGCAGCCGGTGCCCGGCGGCCGCGATGGCGGGCGCGTGCTCCACGCCCAGCGGGGTCTCCACGACGGCCAGGAACTCCGTCTCCGGGCAGTCCGGACCGAGCGCGCCGGCGGCGATCTCGACGTCCCGGGGGGACTCCGCCATCGGGATCAGCACGAGGTCCGGCTTGACGCGGTACCGGGTGATGGCGATCAGGTCGCGCAGGCCGTCCGGCCCGGACAGCGTGTTGATGCGCACCGCGCTGCGCGCGAGCTTGGTGGACGGGAGCGTGAAGAACTCCTCGGCCAGCCGACGGGCCTCCTCCTTCCGGGCGGGTGGGACCGAATCCTCCAGATCGACCATCGCGATGTCGGCCCCGGACTGGTGGCTCTTGGTGTACCGCTCCACCGCCATCGCGGGTGTGGACAGGAGGGAACGGCAGTACCGCGTGAACTTCATGGACATCTCCGAAGTCAGCGAAGGCTGCGGGCCCCGGTTCTATCCCACCGGCTTTGTTCGGCGCCGTGCGGCTGGACATTGAACATCAACTCGGAACAACCGACCCGTACGCACCATTGTTTGACGCCAACTGTGCTGTGCATGATGAATCACCGGGGGATGAACACGAGCCACGCGCGCCGCGCGTGGCTCGTCGGCACTCATGGGTGTCGGGACACCACTTCAACGAAGAAGGGGGCCGTCGTGCCGCGTCGGGAAAGTCCGCTGGACCCTGGGGACGGGTCGCTGCTGCGGTTCGCGGGCGATCTACGGGCCCTGCGGGAGCGCGCCGGAAGCCCGCCGTACCGTCAACTCGCCCTCCGGGCACACTGTTCGGCCGCCAGTCTGTCGGTGGCGGCCGGCGGCCGGCGGCTGCCCAGCCTCGCCGTCACCCTCGCCTACGTCCAAGCCTGCGGCGGGGACGTGCGGGAGTGGCGGCACCGCTGGCAGCTGCTGGCCGCCGAACTGGCCGCCGACGCCGCCACCCGGCGGCGCGCCCAGGACGCCGGGCGCGCGCCCTACCCGGGCGCGGCGGCGTTCGAGGCGGTCGACGCCGAGCGGTTCTTCGGCCGGGAGGCGCTGCTGGACCGGCTGGTCGCCCTGCTGGCCGAACGTCGGCTGGTGATCGTCACCGGGCCGTCGGGGGCGGGCAAGTCCTCCCTGGTCCGAGCCGGTCTGCTGGCCCGGCTCGGGATGACCCCGGTGGTCGGTGCGTCGGCCGGCAGGGCGGGCGGCGGAGCGGGACGGGCCGCGGCAGGTGCCGACGTCCCGGTGGCGCTGCTGACGCCGGGAGAACGACCGATGGAGGCGTACGCGCTCGCGCTCGCCCGGCTCGGGCAGCGAGCCGGGGAGACGACGCGCGGTGCGTCCGCGGCGGCGGCCGGGGACCCGGTGCTGGTGGTGGACCAGGGCGAGCAGCTGCGCACCCGCTGCCGGGACGCCGCCGAGCGGGCGCGGTTCCTGGACGCGCTGGTGGCGACGGCCGCGGGAGGCCCGGGCGAGGCCCTGGCCGGGCTGCCGGTGGCGGCGCCGGCCCGGTGCCGGGTGGTGCTGGTGGTCCGCTCGGACCAGAGCGGGCCGCTGTTCGCCGAGCACCCGGGGCTGGCCGAGGTCGGTCGCCACGGGGTGCTGTCGGTGGGGCGCCCGGCGCCGGACGAACTGCGGCGGGCGATCACCGAACCGGCGTTACGGGCCGGCTGTACCGTCGAGGGCGCCCTGCTGGCCGTCCTCATCTCGACCGCCGCGCAACAGCCGGGTGCGCTCCCGCTGTTGTCGGCGGCGCTGCTGGAGACCTGGCGGCGGCGCAGCGGGAACGCCCTCACCCTGGCCGGGTTCCAGGCCACGGGCGGGTTCGAGGGCGCGCTGGCCCGGACGGCGGAGACGCTGTACAACGGGCTGGAGGCGGCCGACCGGACCCGGGCACGGGCCGTGTTCCTGCGGCTCGGCGGGGAGTTGCTCGGCGCCGACGAGGACACCGCCGACCGGGCGCCGGCGCTGGGCGACGGGCTGGCGTCCGGCGGCGAGCTGGTGCCCGGCAGCGACGAGGGCACCCGCAAGCCGGTCCGGCGGGCCGAGTTCGACGACCCCGGCGTGCCGGAGGTACTGGAACGGCTGGTCCGGGCCCGGCTCGTGGTGGTGGACCGGGACACCGTCGAGCTGTCCCACCACGCGCTCCCGCAGGCCTGGCCCCGGCTGCGCGGGTGGCTGGCGGAGGGCCGCGACGCGCTGGGGGAGCAGCGCAGGCTCACCGCGGCGGCGCGGGGCTGGGCGGCCGCCGACCGGGATCCGGAACTGCTGTTCCGGGGCGTCCGGTTGGATGACCTCAGGCGGCGGGTGGAGACCGGCGAGCTGGCCGCCGCCGGGGTCGAGCGGGCCTTCCTGGCGGCCTCGGTGCGGGCGGCCGTCGCCGACCGGCGCCGGGCGCAGCGGCAGAACCTGGCGGTGGCCGGGGTCGCCGCGGCGGGCGGGGCGCTGCTGGCGCTGGCGGGCGGGAACCGGATCCGCCGGGCCTGGCGGTGGTGAGCGCCGGGCGGCGCGCGGTGCGGCGGCCGGGCGGCACCGCGGGCGGCCCGGCCGGGCCGTCGGCCGGGTATTGATCAGCGCCGGAATGCGGGAGTCGAACAACGGCGGATCAATCGGCGGCCGGTCACGGCGGCGTATTCGGTGCCGATCACGGTCCTTGCGCCGCCGTCGGCCGGGCGGGTAGCTTGACGATCGATCCCGGGCCCGTCGAAAGGCGAATTCGGCTGCCCGGCCGCTGATTTCCCGAACGCCGTGGTCGGCCGGAGGCGGGCCGGCGATTCAATCCACACCGATTTCCACCGCGGGTTCCGCATGTCCGGGGACCTCGCTCCGCGGGCGGCTCGCGGCCGTCCGGCGCCAGGGCTTGTCCGACCCGGCCCGCCGTCACGCCGTGCAGTTCGAAGCCGTCGCGTTCGCCGCCGTATCCGCGTGTTCCCAAACCCGTGTCAAGGGGGAGTCATGTCCAATTCGGTCAGTCCGGCCGATTCGGCCGGCCCGGTCCGTCCGGTCAGCCCGGTCCACAGCTGGGACGAGTTCACCACGTTGCGGGAAGTCGTGGTCGGCACGGCGGTCGGCGCCCGGCTGCCCGAGCAGACCGAGCCGTCCTCGTGGCTGTCCTGCTTCCCGAAGACCAGTGCCGCCGACCTCGCCTCGATCCAGGCGGGCCCCTACTCGCAGCAGGTCGTCGAGGAGACCGAGGAGGACCTGGACGCCCTGGCGGCCACCCTGCGCGGCCTCGGCGTCACCGTCCACCAGCCCGAAACGGTCGACCACGCGGCCGAGTTCTCCTCCCCGCTCTGGAAGGCCGACGGCGGCTTCCACTCCTACTGCCCCCGCGACCTCTCGCTGGTGGTCGGCGAGACGGTGATCGAGGTCGCCAGCCCGATGCGGCAGCGCTACTTCGAGGTCTTCGGGCTGCGCGGACTCTTCCAGGACTACCTGCGCCGCGGCGCGCGCTGGCTGGCCGCGCCCCGGCCGCAGCTGAGGGACGAGCTCTTCGAGTTCGACGCGGACGGACTCCCGCTGCTGGGCGAGGCGGAGCCGGTGTTCGACGCCGCCAACGTGCTGCGGCTCGGCCGGGACGTGTTCTACCAGGTCTCCCGCAGCGGGAACGAACTCGGCCTGCAGTGGCTCGAGTCGACGCTCGGCCTGCTCGGCGACGGCGGCCTGCGGCTGCACCCGCTGCGCGACATCTACGGCTACACCCACATCGACAGCACCATCGCGCTGCTGCGGCCCGGGCTGGTGCTGCTCAACCCGGAGCGGATCAGCCCGGAGACCGTCCCGGAGCCGCTGCGGGGCTGGGACGTCCTGTGGTGCCCGCCGGCCGAGCCCACCGGTGACACGCCCGAGCACGCGCTCAGCGAGAGCTGGATCAGCATGAACCTGCTGATGGTCTCCCCGGACACGGCGATCGTCGAGTCCGGCCAGGAGAGCCTGATCAAGCTGCTGGAGCACACCGGGATCACCGTCCTGCCACACCGGCTGCGGCACTCCCGGGTGCTCGGCGGCGGCTTCCACTGCGTCACCCTGGACATCCGGCGCGACGGCGGGCTGGAGGACTACCTGTCCTGACCCGCCGGCCGGCGCGCGCCCCGGGGCCCGTCCGGCTCACCCCGCGGGGGTGAGCCCGCCCCGGGGCGGCCCCCGATCCGCGGGGTTATTCTGCGGCTGATGGGCGGAACGGCGAGCGCGCGCGAACGGCAACCCGGGCTGGTGGACCTGCTGCGGACGGTCCGGGCGGACCCCGCGCGCATGCCCGAGCGGCTGGCGGTCTTCGCGGTGGAGTACCTGGGCCCCCTCGCCGCCGACGCCGCGGCGCAGGCGCGCGAAGCCGAACGGGCGGGGGCCGACCGGGCGGAGGTCACCGAGCAGGCCATCGCCCGGGGCGTGCGCCGGTCCGTGGTGGACGGCTCCTTCCTCGGCGGCCCCTTCATCCTTCTGCTGCCGGTCGCGTTCGTCGCCGCGCTGCTCGCCCAGCTGCGGATGGTGCTGGAGCTGGCGGCCATGGCCGGCCACGACCCCTGCGGCGGCGACGCGGCGGTGGAGGTCCTGCTGGTGCAGGGCGTCTACCCGACGCCGGAGGAGGCGGCGGAAGCCCTGCGGAAGGCCTCCCGGGCCGGTGCCGACGCCGGCAGCAGGGGCTCCTGGTGGTCCGTCGTCCGCCGTCAGGCCTACCTGATCGGTCTGGTGACCCCCGAGAAGCCCACCCGGGGCCGGATCCGCAAATGGCTCGGCTGGGCCGGCATCGGGGTGCTGCTGCTCATCGGGACCGTGGTGCCGTTCGTCTGGGTGCCCGCGTGCGCGGAGATGTACCGCCGCGCCACCAACGAGCTCGCCGACCGCGCCCTGCTGCGGTACGGGTCGTCGGACGCCGCGGCGCCGCCCCGGAACTGGAACCGGTCCGTGCTGCGGCCCGGCCTGATCCTGGTGGTGCTGCGGACCGTGGTGGCGCTCCTGGCGACGGCCGGCGTGGTGCTGGTCGTGCTGCTCACCGGAGTGCGGGTCGCCGACAACTCCCTGCTCGCGATGGTCCTCGTCCTGCTGGGGCTGAGCGGGCTGGTCGTCGGGTGGCACTACGTCCGCTCCCGCCGGCGCCGCTCCCGGCGGGGCGATCCGCCCCGGGCGGCGCGGGCGCGGTCCGGCCGCCGTACCGGGGATCGCTGAGGCGGCGGCCCCCGCGTGACGGGCCGGGCGGCAGCGTGGCCGGGAGGTCCCGGCCGTCAGGTGGCCGGGAGGCGGCGCGGGATCAGATCAGGTGCAGCTCGCGTGCCCGTCGCACGGCCCGGCTGCGCCCGGACACGGAGAGCTTGCGGTTGATGCTCTTGAGGTGCGTCTTGACCGTGTTCACCGAGAGGAACAGCTCGGCGGCGATCTCGTCGGTGGACAGCAGCTGCGCGGCCCGTTCCAGCACGTCGAGTTCGCGGTCGCTGAGCGGCTCGACCGGCTGCTCCGGCGCGGCGGCGGCCCCGTCGGCGGCCGTGCCGGGGGAGCCGGGCAGCAGGTCGGCGGGCAGCCAGCCGTGGGAGGCCACCAGCGCGGGCCGGGCACGCAGCAGCCGCCGCAGCCACGGCCCGGCGTCCCGGAACGGCCGGAGCAGCTGCTCGGGCCGGGCGACGGTGAGGGCCCGGGCGATCAGGCGCTGGGCGCCGGCGTCGTCGCCGAGGGCGGCGGCCGCCTGCGACCGGGCCAGCAGCAGCCGGACGGTGACGGCGGGTCCGTGGCCGCCGTGGTCGGGGACGGCGTCCAGGGCCCGGAGGGCGCTCCGGCCGTCCCCGGCGGCGAGGTGCGCCCGTGCGGCGGCGACCGCGCACTCCGGGCCGTCGACGCCGCCGCGCTCCAGGGCTTCCAGGGCCGCGGCCGGATCGCCGTCGGCGAGGTGCGCGGCCGAGACGGTCACGGCCACGGCCTCCCGCACCCAGGGCGGCGGGGGCCCGGCCGCGGCGGCGGCGTCGTCCGGCCGGGGGAGCGCGTCCAGGGCGGCCCGGGGGTGGCCGTCGGCCAGCAGCACCCTCGCCCGGACGATCGCGAGTCCGGCGGCGACGGCCGGGTCGTGGCCGGCGACAGCCGGCCCGGCCGCCCGGTCGACCGCCGCGCGCGCCGCGGGCAGGTCGTCGCGGTCGACGGCGAGGGCCGCCAGCACCAGCGGGCCGACCCCGGTGCGGGAGGCCGGCGGCAGGCCGGCGCGCTCGGCCTCGGCCGCCGCCTTCCGCAGCCGGGCCTCGGACCGCGCCGGCCTCCCGTCGAGCAGGTCGACCAGGGCGAGCCGGGCGAGCGCCTCGTGCCGCGGTCCGGCGGTGGTGGGCCCGTCGGCCGTCCGCACCGCGGCCGCCAGGGCCGCACCAGCGGCGTCGAGGCCGCCCTCCCAGAGCAGCACCGAGCCGAGGTCGTTCAGCCGGAGCGCCGTCAGCTCCGGGTGCTCCTCCAGCAGCTGCGGCGGGACGCGCTCCTCCCACTGCCCGGCCTGCTCGGCGGCGGCCCGGGCGAGGTCGGCCGAGCCGAGCAGCCGGCCCGCCAGCACCCGCAGTTGGGCCAGGGTGAGCCGGGCCGCCGGCTCGTCCTCGGCGCCGCACTCCGCGAGGAGCTGCTCGGCGCGCCGGAGGTGGTCGAGACCGCTCTGCGCATGGTGGCGGGCGAGGTCGCGGGCCGCCCGGACCAGCTCCGGGGCCGGCCCCCGCGCGTCGGCGGTCATGCCGGCGAACAGGTCGTCGAGCCGCTCGGCGTCGCGGCCGGCGAACAGCAGGCCGATGGCCAGGTGGTCGACGAGCTGGACGGCGGCGAACTCCCAGTCACCGCCTGCCGCGGCGTGCGACAGTGCCTCCGTCAGCCGTCCCGCCCCGGCCAGCCACCGGGCGGCCGTGCGGTGCAGGTCCCGGTCCAGCCCCGGGTTCCGTGCCGCCAGGTGGACCCGCAGGATCCCGGCGAACAGCGGGTGGCAGCGGTACCAGTCGTGCCCGACGGGCTCGACGAAGGCGTTGGCGCGGGAGAGGTCCGCGAGGATCCGTGCCCCGTCCCGGCGGCCGGTCACGGTGTCGGCGAGGTCGGGGTGGATCTGGTCCAGGACGCTCGTCCGCAGGAGCAGGTCCTGGGTCTCGGCGGGTTGGGTGTCGAGGACCTCGGCGAGCAGGAAGTCCGCGACCGTGCTCCGGCCGGCCTCGAACTCGGCCAGGAAGGCCTCGGGGTCCGCCGCGCCCTGGGCCGCCAGGGCCGACAGTCGCAGGCCGGCGGCCCAGCCGCCGGTGCGCTCGGTCAGCGCCCGGCTGCTCTCGGCGGAGAGGCCGAGCCCGTGCCGGCGCAGCAGCACGGCGGCCTCGTCCGGACGGAACGCCAGGTCCGCGGCGCGGACCTCGGTGACGGCGCCGGAGGCCCGGTACCGGTGGATCGGCAGGAGCGGCTCCGTGCGGCTGATCAGGACCAGGCGAAGACCGGGGCCCGCGTGGCCGAGCAGGAAATGGAGCCCGGAGGCCACCTCGGGGGAGGACACGTGCTCGAACTCGTCGAGCACCAGGACCACCGGTTCCTCCCGGAGGCTCAGCTGGGCGGCCAGCCGGGCCAGCAGGGAGTGGTCGACCTCGTGGGCGCGGGCGGGACTGCCGATGTCGTCGGGCAGGGCGACGCCGTGGTGCCGGGCGGCTTCCAGGACGTAGGCCCAGAACACGCCCGGCGCGTTGTCCTCCCGCTCCACCGTGAGCCAGACCGCGGTCCCGGGCAGCCGGGCCGTGGCGGCCCAGTCCGCGACCAGCAGGGTCTTGCCGGCGCCCGCCGGACCGCTCACCAGCAGCAGGGACGTCCGCAGGCCCTCGCCGAGCCGCTCGACCAGGCGTTGCCGGCGGACGAAGGTCTCCGGGGTCGCCGGCACGGCGAAGCGGGCCGCGAGCACCGGGTCGCCGCCGGGTATCCGGTTCGTCACGGCGGGGCCGCGGCGGGTGCCGTCCACCGGACGGGCCGGGGTCCCGACGGCTGGGCTGAGGGCCATGGTGCTCACCTCAGGGTGGGCGGCGCACGGGAAGCGCGGATCACTGACGGTTCCCATCCTTTCCGACCCGGCCCGGCTCGGCAAAGGGGGCGACCGGCCCTGGCGGCCGGTCCCGAACGGCCCGCGGCCCGCGGCCGACCGGTTCCGGCGCCCGTCCCCGGGCCGTACACGGGCTCACCCGCACGGGTGAACGCCACCCGCGGCGACCGCCCCCGGCAGTCTCACCCCTCGTCCTCCGGGGGCGGCTCCGGAGTCCCCAGCAGCCGCACCAGCCGGCCCTGGTGCGCCAGCACGTAGCCGATCCCGATGCCGAGCGTGACGGCGGTGAACACCACGATGAGCCAGCTGAGCAGGGTGAAGACCAGGCCGAGCGGGCCGAACTGGGTCACACTGCGGTTCAGCGAACGCGGGACGTAGAGCCGCGACCCCCAGGCGAGCGCCGTCAGCGAGGCGCCGGTCAACAGGGCCCCCGGGAGCAGCGCGAGCCAGGGCACCCGGCCGCCGAGCAGCAGGTGCTGGGTCCACCACCAGAGCAGCGTGGCCGTGATCAGGTAGAGGAAGACCCCGAGGGCGTCGCCCGCCCCGAACCCGGACCGCACCTGTCCCTGGACGACCAGGGCGGCGAGCCACACCAGCAGCCAGGTGAGCCACCGCCAGGCCGCCAGCCGTCCCGACAGGTGGGGCAGGTGCCAGGTCCGCTCGCACAGCCGCTGCAGGATGCGGCTGCAACTCGTGGCGGAGAGCAGGGTCACCAGGATCCCGATGCCGCCGAAGGTGTCGGTGGTGGCGGTGTTGCCCTCGGGTTGGAGGACCCCCTTGACCTCGTCGAGCGAGGAGCCCTGGAACCCCAGGGCGGTCCGTACGGAGTCGGAGACGGTGGTGCGCACCTCGTCCGGCATGAAGGCGGCCAGCACGAACAGCACCGGGATGGCGGTCAGGAACACCTGCGCCGCGAGGCGGGTGGCGGTGTCCAGGACGTGGATGTGGATCAGCTGCGCCGCGAGCCGGCGCGGGAAGGGGGCGTCGCGCAGGGTGTCCGTGCGTCCCCGCAGCCAGGCGGACCGGGCGCGGAGCCAGGCGGTGCGGCCGGGCCGGCCGGGCTGTTCCGCCACTGCGCTCTCCCTCCGTCGGTGTCGGCGGCCGGGCCGTCGATGCGGCTCGTTCGTGGGGGCGTCGGCGGGGCCCGCCGTCGGTGGAGGGTCCGTCGAAGGGGGCCGGTGCGGGCGCGGGCACTCCGGATTCCGTCCGGAACGGGCGGCGGGGCGGGGTGCGGCACGTCGGGCGGGCCGCCGTTCGGCGCGGCGGCCCGGCGCGGGTTCAGCCGCCCGGGGTCCGGCTCCGAGGCCGGTCGGCCGGTTCCTGCTCGGGCAGTTGACGCAGCTCCACGACGTGCAGCCCGAGCGCCTGGAAGCGGCTCAGCAGGCCGTAGAGGTGGGCCTCGTCCGTGACGCGGCCGAACAGGAGGGTCTGGTCGGGCACGAGAACGCTCTCCAACTCGGGAAAGGCCTCGCGGACGGTCACGTCTGGCATCGCGCCGGCGATACGGAACTCGTAACGCATGAGCGTCCTTCCTCGAATGCCCGCCGATCCCCGCTGACCCCCGTGCGACCAGGCTGCGCGTCAGGGCGCCGCGGGGGATCACCCAGCCGGGGTGACTCCCGGCCGCGGGCGGGTTCACCGGTCCGGGCCGGCGCCCGGCGTGTGCGCGGTGCCGGGCCGGTCGCCCGGCAGGAACAGCGCCGCGCAGAGGCCGATGAGGCCGCAGAGCGCGAGGGCGGCCATGGCCGCCGCGTAGCTGTTCCGGGTGAGCGTGGAGACCAGGATGGTGCCGGCGACGGCGGTGCCCAGGGAGGAGCCGAGGTTGGAGACGCTGCGGGAGAGCCCGGAGATCTCGCCCTGACGGCTGTCGGGGAAGGCGGACTGCACGATGTTGACCGAGGGGGTGAGCATCAGGCCGATGCCCAGGCCGATCAGCAGCAGTCCGGGCGTGAAGGCCCACACCGAGTCGACGGCGCGGACCAGCAGCAGGAGCACGACGATGCCGGTGGTGGTGACGGCGAAGCCCGTGAGGATCAGGCTGCGCTGGGGGTGGCGCGCGGCCAGCCGCTCGGCGGCGAGCGAGGTGGCCAGCAGGCCGACGGTGGCGGCGGTGAAGACCCCGCCGGTCGCGATGGCGCTGTAGCCGCGGACGACCTGGAGGTAGGCGCCGACGGTGAACGAGACGCCCATCAGGACGAGCCACTGCGCGTTCTGGGTGACCAGGCCCAGGTTCGACGTGCGGTTGTGGAAGAGGCTGGTGGCCAGCAGCGGTTCGCGTCCGGTGCGCTCCAGGTGGCGGATCCAGCGGAAGAAGCCGGCCAGTACGGCGGCGCCGGCCAGCAGCAGGGCGATCATCAGCCAGGTGTTGTTGTCGGCGGCGAGGATGCCGGTGACCAGCAGGACCAGGCCGGCCGCGGACAGGACGGCGCCGACGGTGTCGAACGGCCGGGTGGGGTCGGCGGGGAGCGGGTCCTCCAGTTTGCGGGTGAGGAACACGATCAGGGCCACGATCACCGCTTGGAAGCCGAAGTTGGCACGCCAGCCGATGGCCGTGGTGAGCAGGCCGCCGAGGAGCGGACCGGCCGCCGCGCCGACGCCGCCGAAGGCCATGATGGTGCCGAAGGCACGGGCCCGGGCGGCGGTGCCGGCGAACAGCAGGGTGGTCAGGATGTAGACCGGGGGGATCAGCAGGGCGGTGCCGACGCCCTCCAGGACGGAGTTGCCGAGGATGAGGACGCCGAGTCCGGGGGCGGCCGCGCTGAGCAGGGCGCCGACGCCGTAGGTGGTCAGGCCGGCCATCAGGCAGAACTTGCGGCCCCAGCGGTCGGTGAGCTTGCCGCCGGGGATCATCAGCGCGGCCATCACCAGCAGGAAGACGGTGATGGTGACCTGGACGCCCTGCACGGTGGTGTCCAGGTCGGTGCTGATGTCGTTGATCATCACGTTCATGCTGGAGCCGGCGAAGCTGCAGATGAACTGGGCGAGCGCCAGCGGGATCAGCACCCGGCGCCCGGCCGTGGCGGTGGTGGGGGCGGTGACGGTGCCGGTCATTCCCGGGTCCTTTCCTCCGGCGGGTCCCCCGGCGCGCGGAGGACCACGTAGAGCGCGGCGAGGTCGACGGCGATGATCGTGAGCGACCAGGCCGGGAAGCTCGGCAGGAAGACGAACTGGACGAAGACGTTGGCGCACAGCACGACCGCCGGGAACCAGCGGGACGGGAGGTCACCGGTGAGCAGCGTGACGCCGGCCAGCCCCTGGGCGACGGCCAGGACGAGCAGCGCCCAGCCCAGGCCGTGCAGATCGCCGAACACGAAGCGCTCGGTGCCGGTGACGACGGGGGAGTCGGTCAGCGCCGCGATGGCGTCCAGGCCGTTGAACAGGGCCAGCAGGATCATCGCGACCCCGGCGAACGGCAGCAGGTCGCGGTGCCCGCGGGCCGGGTGGGGAGGGGAGGCCACGGCCGTCTCCTTTCGGACTCCCGCCGGCCCTCGGACCCGTACGGGCCCGAGGGCGCGGGTGCGTCAGGCGGCACCCCGGCGGTCGAGTTCCTCGTCGAGGGCGAGCGCCGCGTCGATGAGCGCGAGATGGGTGAACGCCTGCGGGAAGTTGCCCAGTTGCTCACCGGAGGGGCCGATCTCCTCGGCGAACAGGCCCACGTGGTTGGCGTAGGTGAGCATCTTGTCGAAGGCGTAGCGGGCCTGGTCGGTCCGGCCCGCCCGGGCCAGGGCCTCGACGTAGAGGAACGTGCAGAGGTTGAAGGTGCCCTCGGAGCCGCTCAGTCCGTCGGGGGAGGCCGCCGGGTCGTAGCGGTAGACCAGGCTGTCCTGGACCAGCTCCCGGTCCATGGCGTCCAGGGTGGACAGCCAGTCCGGGTCGGTGGGGGAGAGGAAGCCGACCTTGGGCATGAGCAGCAGCGAGGCGTCCAGCACCTGGGTGCCGTAGTGCTGGGTGAAGGCCTTCCGCTCGGGGCTCCAGCCGCGCTGGACGATCTGGCGCAGGATGTCGTCGCGCTCCGAACTCCAGCGGTCCAGGTCGCCGGGGCGGGCGAACTTCCGGGCGATGCGGACGGCGCGGTCGAAGGCCACCCAGCACATCACCCGGCTGTAGGTGAAGTCCTGGCGTCCGCCGCGGGTCTCCCAGATGCCCTCGTCCGGGCGGTCCCACTGTTCGGTCAGCCAGTCCAGGAGCTTGCGGAACGCGTCCCAGCCGCGCAGGGCGCCCATGTCGTTCTCGTCGGCGGCGAACGCGTAGGCGGCTTCGCCGTAGATGTCGAGCTGGAGCTGGTCGGCGGCGGCGTTGCCGGCGCGCACCGGGGACGAACGGCGGTAGCCCTCCCAGTGGGTGAGGGACTCCTCGGTCAGGTGGGGGTCGCCGTCGATGCGGTACATGATCTGGAGGCGTTCGCGCTCGCTGCCGGCGGCATCGACCCGGTCCCGCACCCAGCGGCGGAAGGCCCGCGCCTCCTCGTGGAAGCCGAGGCCGGTGAGGGTGTGGACGGACAGCGAGGCGTCCCGGATCCAGGTGTAGCGGTAGTCCCAGTTCCGTTCCCCGCCGACCTGCTCCGGCAGTCCCATCGTCGCGGCGGCGATCAACGCGCCGGTCGGGTGGTAGCTGAGCAGTTTGAGGGTGATCGCCGAACGGTCCACCATCTGGCGCCAACGGCCCTGGTAGTTCGAGGACTTGATCCACTCGTACCAGAACCTCCGGCAGGCGTCGAAGGCAGCGAGGTTGTCCGCGTCGCTGTGCGCGGCCGGAACGGGGGCGTCCGGTGGGCCGGTGGTGAGGAGCACGGTGGCCATCCGGCCCGCGTCCAGGGTGAACCGCGCGGTGACGTCGGAGCCGTCGGCGTGGAGCACGACCGGGTCGGTGACCTGGACGCACAGCTCCTGGTCCGGCCCGCGCAGTACCGCGCGGCGCTCGTCCGGCAGCGTCAGCCGGTGGGTGGCGCGGCCGTAGTCGAACCGGGGCCGGCACTCCAGCAGGAAGGGCACTCGTCCGCGCACCACCCGGGCGGTGCGGATGATCCGGTGCCGGTCGCTCGGGGTCGGCGAGGTGTCGGGGGGCATGAAGTCGACGACCTCGGCCACGCCCTGCGGCGAGAGGAAGCGGGTGACCAGGATGGCGGTGCCGGCCAGGTAGAGCTGCTTCACCTGGACGTCGGGCACCGCCTCCCGGTCGACGGCGAGCCGGCACCGCCCGCCCTTGCCGTGGTCCAGCAGGGAGGCGAAGAGGCTGGGGGAGTCGAAGCGCGGCGTGCACCACCAGTCGATGTCGCCCTCGGTGGACACCAGCGCGGCGGTCTGCAGGTCGCCGATGACGCCGTGCTCGGCGATCGGGGGGTACTCGGCGATCGGGTATGGGCTCACGGTGTGCTCCCCGGTGGGCGAAGGGACGGCCTTCGCGCTCACGGTACGAACGGCGGCCGGGCCGCGGATCACCCGGCGTGGGTGAACGGGCGGTGCCGGCCGGTACGGTGGCGCGCCCTCCGGCGCGGGGCCGGCGGGCCGGGCCGGATGGCGCGCCACCGCTCACCTGCCGGGGGTGAGGCCGGGGCCCCCGGGAGCGGCGAGGATGGCTGCAGCGGGCTCATCGGTCGTCCCCCCGCGCGGGGACGGGAGGAGGCACCGTGGCAACGTCCCGCAGTCAGTCCCCGGCCCCGCCCGGACGGGCCCCGGAGGGGGCCGCGAACCGGACGGACTACGCCGGCGCGGTGTACGGCTCGATGCTGGCGGCCTCCGTGATCGCGGCCTCCAGCCTCCAGGAGCCGCACCCCCGGCTGTCGCTCATCCTGCTGCTGGTGATCACCGGGCTGGTCTTCTGGATCGCCCACGTCTACGCCGAGGTGGCCGGAGAGCGCGAGGTCGGCCGCACGGTCAAGTGGCACCAGGTGCGCAAGGTCGGTCGGCACGAGTGGCCGCTCGTCGAGGCGTCGGCACTGCCCGCCCTGGCGGTTCTGGTCAGCCCCTGGCTCGGGGCCGGGGAGAACGCCTGGCTCGCCCTCGGCGTCGCCGTGGCCCAGCAGGTGACCTGGGCGACCCTGGGCGCCCGCCGGGCCGGAGCCACGACGCGCCAGGCCGCCGCCGAGGGCGCGGTCAACCTGGTCCTGGGCCTGGTCATCGTGGCGGCCAAGGTGGCCGTCGGGCACTGAATCACCCGGTCCGGGTGGTGCCGCCGCCGCGCGGATCTGACTGAGTGGTGGCATCGGGCCCCTCGCCGCCGCCGCGGACGCCCGGCCGGTGGACCAGCCGGTCCGCCGACGCCACGGTCGCGCGCGGCACGGCCGTACCCCCACCTGGAGGCAACCATGACCGCCATCGCCCCGCACGGTGCGAACCCGTCAGCCGGCGCCCGCGGAACCGGTCATCCGGGCTCCGGACTGATCACCTTCGCCGGTGTGCTGCTGGTGCTGCTGGGCGCCCTCAACGCCCTGGACGGCATCGCCGCCATCGCACGGTCGCACGTCTTCATCGGCGACGCCCACTACGTCTTCGGCGACCTGCGCGCCTGGGGCTGGGCGATCCTGGCCCTGGCCGTCGTCCAACTCGCCGCGGCCTACGGCGTCCTGGTGACCCGCGCGCAGTGGGCCCGGTGGACCGGTGTCGTCGTGCTCGGTCTGAACGCCTTCGCGCAGATGGCCTTCGCCCCCTCGTACCCGCTCTGGTCGGTGACCCTGCTCGCGATCGACGTGATCGGCATCTACGCCCTGACCGCCCACGGCGGCCCCGGGCAGCCGGAGCCGCCCCTCCCGCCGGCCGCGCCCGCCGCGCCGCGGGCGGAAGGGGGTTCGCAGTCCACTCCCGGCGCCTGAGCACGGCGTCCGGTGCACGGACCGGTCCGGTGTCGGGGTGTCCCGGCACCGGAC
>NZ_JBHWCL010000144.1:0-25419 GCF_042735125.1 Kitasatospora sp. NPDC059599
GGTTCCGGGCTTCCCGGACCGGCCCCCGACCCGTTCCGGTGCATGGCCGCGGGGTGGACCCCGGGGCGCTCGCGGAACCCGTTCAGGGCCGTTCCGGGGCGTTCAGGGTCGTTTCGGGTCGGGGTCCGAGCGTGTTTCGCGGCTCTTCCGCGATCCGGGGATGTCCGCCGGTTGTCTGTTACCTGCAGGTAATGACCGTTGGCGGCGACATTTGCCCGGAATGCGGATGGGTAAGAATCCGGTAACTCTTCCGGGGGACTCCCGGACGCGGACATCCCTACTGGCCGGTCAACTCCCGGTATTAACGGAATAGCGGTACGGTGTACGGCCCGTGGCCCTGTCAATCAGGCGGGACCTCGGGCCGTACGTCCTGGGGGCGACAGCCCGCCCCCCGGGGCGGAATTCACCAGGCCCGCCGACTCTGCGACGGGCCGAAACCGGCAGGGGGTTGGTCTTGCGTCAGATCCGGAGCGTGCAATTCGTGCGCTGCCTCGCATTCCTGGGAGTTCCCTGTGAATTCCCGGAGAACGGAAACATGCGGAACATCGGCTCGCACTCCATCGTTGGTCTAGCGTGAGCACGACACAGCCCCTCGTCCTCGCGGCCGAACTGGCCGCCGCCTGGAGCGACATCCAGGCCTACCACCAGGACCTCCCCGACCTGGCCTCGCCCGAGGCACTGATCGGCGAATCCTCCTCGGCCTGTGGCACGCGGCTCGGTTTCGAGCGGCTCCTCCACGAGGCTGCCCACGGTCTGGCCGCGGCCCGGGACATCCGGGACACCTCGCGGGCCGGCCGCTACCACAACCGGCGCTTCCTGATGCTCGCCTCCGAGCTCGGTCTGGCGCACCCGGTCGAACCGCACGCCAGCAGCGGCTTCTCCCAGGTGACCATGCTCAAGGAGACCCAGGAGCGTTACGCCGGGACCATCGAGCGCCTGGACCGCGCCCTCGGGGCGCACCAGGAAGCGGTGGCCGGCGACGGTGCGACGCGCGCCTTCCGCGGCCCGGCCGCCCGGCACGGCTCCTCCGGGGGCGGCGTCCGGGTCAAGGCGGTCTGCGGCTGCGGACGCAACGTCCGGGTCGTGCCGTCGGTCCTCGCGCAGGCGTCCATCGTCTGCGGCGCGTGCCAGCAGCCGTTCAAGATCGCGTAAGTGGTCGGCGACCGGCGGGCTGCTGTGCGGGCAGCGGTCCGGCCGGAGCGGGCGGTACGACAGGCGCGTGAGCGCGTACGCGCCGTGCGGCGGGACGGTCGCACGGCGGAGCAGGGCAACGGCACAGTGGTGACGGCGTCACGGGCATCCCTGGCGCCACGGGTGCCACGAGCGTCCTCGGCGCCATGAGTGCCACGAGTGCCACGGGGGCCACGGGGGCGCCCCGGGCGCCCCGGGCGGGACAACGACAGAGCGGTACAGCGGTGAGTCCGTGGCTGGACCGGGAGCGGGGGCTCCCGGTCGAGCCCTGATCGGCTCCCGGGCCCGTGTTCAGGCGGTTCTCGCCGGTGTGGCAGAATGGACAGCTGAGTACTCGGCAGCCGGGCAGGACCCCTCTCTCCTACGGCTGGCGTGTCCCTTGAACGGTCCGCCCCGCAACCCCACGCGATGGCAGGGCCGCTCACCCACGTCAACTCCAGGAGAATCCACTCCCGTGGCAGTCAAGATCAAGCTGAAGCGTCTCGGCAAGATTCGCTCCCCGCACTACCGCATCGTCGTCGCCGACTCGCGCACCAAGCGTGACGGTCGCGCGATCGAGGAGATCGGCATCTACCAGCCGACCTACAACCCCTCGAAGATCGAGGTCGACACCGACCGCGCCCAGTACTGGCTGTCCGTCGGCGCCCAGCCGACCGAGCCGGTGCTCGCCATCCTCAAGCTGACCGGCGACTGGCAGAAGTTCAAGGGCCTGCCGGCTCCGGCGCCGCTGAAGGTCGCGGAGCCGAAGGTCGAGGACTTCTCGCACCTGTTCGCCAAGGCCGTCGCCGGCTTCGAGGACGCCACCACCGGTGTCGCCATCACCCCGAAGGCCAAGAAGTCGGACAAGGCCGAGGCCGAGGCCGACGCCGCCGCCGAGGCCTGAGCGTGATCGAGGACGCCCTCGACCACTTGGTGAAGGGCATCGTCGAGCACCCCGACGAGGTGCAGGTGCGTTCGCGCAACCTGCGTCGGGGCAACACCATCGAGGTGCGAGTGCACCCCGATGACCTCGGCAAGGTGATCGGCCGGGGCGGCCGCACGGCGCGCGCTCTGCGCACCGTGGTCGGCGCCCTCGGCGGTCGCAACGTCCGGGTCGACCTGGTCGACGTGGACAACATTCGCTGACGCAGCTGCTCGTTCAGCCGTCAGGGCTTGGGGCCGATCGGGACGCATGTCGTCCCGGTCGGCCTTTTCTCGTTTCCCGAACCACCCCGGCGCGGCACCACTGCGTGCCGCGCTCCGCGGCAACGATGGTCGCTACACCGCCCCGCTCCACCTCGTACCACCCCGCTCTACCTCGTACCACCCGACCGCACCAGCCCTTCGCACCGGCCCTACGCATTCCGTCGGGCTCTTCGTTTCGGCTCAGGAACTCCAGGAGAACGATCACCGTGCAGCTCGTCGTCGGCAGGATCGGCCGTGCCCACGGCATCAGGGGGGACGTCAGCGTCGAGGTCCGCACCGACGAGCCGGAGATCCGGCTCGGCCCGGGTGCCGTCCTGCTCACCGACCCCGCGTCGGCCGGGCCGCTGACCATCGAGTCCGGCCGGGTGCACAGCGGACGGCTGCTGCTGCGCTTCGCCGGCGTGAAGGACCGCAACGCGGCCGAGGCCCTCCGGGGCACGATGCTCATCGCCGAGGTCGACCCGGAGGAGCGCCCCGACGATCCCGAGGAGTTCTACGACCACCAGCTGATCGGCCTGGACGTGGTCCTGCTCGACGGCACCCCGGTCGGCGAGCTGACCGAGGTCGTCCACCTCCCGTACCACGACCTGCTCATGGTGAAGAAGGCCGACGGGACGGAGGTGCTGGTGCCCTTCGTCAGCCAGATCGTGCCGACCATCGACCTGGAGAACCAGCGAGCGGTGATCACCCCGCCCGCCGGGCTGATCGACCCCGACCTGGCCGAGGTCGCCGGTACGTCCGCGGCCGAGGACGCCGACGGTCCGGAGGGCGCCGAAGCCCCGGATGGCTCCGAGGGGCCGGCGGGCGCCGAGGGTGCCGATCGCGCCGAGGGTCCGGAGGCGTCGCAGTGACCGTCGGCGTCGAGGAGGACGGCGGCGTCCGGAGCGGCATGCGGATCGACGTCGTCACGATCTTCCCGGAGTACCTGGAGCCGCTGGACATCTCGCTGGTCGGCAAGGCCCGTGCGCGCGGCCAGCTGGACGTGCACGTCCACGACCTGCGCGAGTGGACCCACGACGTGCACCGCACGGTGGACGACAGCCCTTACGGCGGCGGCCCCGGCATGGTGATGAAGCCCGAGCCGTGGGGCGAGGCCCTGGACGCGGTGGTCGCCGGCGGGCCCGCCGGAGAGGTGCCGACCCTCGTCGTGCCGACGCCGAGCGGGCGCCCGTTCACCCAGGAACTCGCCCAGGAGCTGGCCGGCCGCCCCTGGCTGGCCTTCACCCCGGCGCGGTACGAGGGCATCGACCGCCGGGTGATCGAGGAGGCGGCCACCCGGATGCCGGTGGTCGAGGCCTCGATCGGCGACTACGTGCTGGCCGGCGGCGAGGTCGCGGTGCTGGTGATGGTCGAGGCGATCGCCCGGCTGCTGCCCGGGGTGCTCGGCAACGCCGAGTCCCACCGCGACGACTCGTTCGCACCGGGCGCGATGGCCGACCTGCTGGAGGGCCCGGTCTACACCAAGCCCGCCGAGTGGCGCGGCCGCACCGTGCCGGACGTGCTGCTCAGCGGCAACCACGGCAAGATCGCCCGCTGGCGGCGCGAGCAGGCCTTCGCCCGCACCCTGGCGAACCGTTCCGACCTGGTCGAGCGCTGGCAGCACGGCGCCTTCGACAAGAAGGACCGGGAGGCGCTCGGCATCCTCGGCCTGGCCTGGGACGAGCGGCTCGGCCGATTTCGGTCCACGGCCGTCGATGTGGAAGAATAGGCCGCTGCTGTCTGTCGCTGGTCCCCTCCCGTAGGGGGCACGTGGACCGGCGCCCTCGCCACGGGGGGATCGCCGTCAGCCGATGCGGCCCGCAGCGAACCCCATTGTGACGATTTTCCGTGGGCGGCCCGTGGCGCCTGCGATGGAGAGCAACATGAGCAACAAGCTCGCTGCTGTCGACGCGGCCTCGCTGCGTAGCGACATCCCGGCCTTCCGCGCCGGTGACACCCTGAAGGTCCACGTCCGGGTCATCGAGGGCAACCGCTCCCGTGTCCAGGTCTTCCAGGGCGTCGTCATCCGCCGCCACGGCGCCGGCATCGGTGAGACCTTCACCGTTCGCAAGGTCAGCTTCAACGTCGGCGTGGAGCGCACCTTCCCGGTGCACACCCCGGTCGTCGAGAAGATCGAGGTCGTGACCCGCGGTGCGGTTCGCCGCGCCAAGCTGTACTACCTGCGTGACCTCCGCGGCAAGGCCGCGAAGATCAAGGAGAAGCGCGACCGCTGATCCACCGGCCCCCGGCCTCGCCGGGGGATCGGAGCGCTCACGGGAGGCGAACGACCGCAAGGTAGGCTCACCCCCCGATGAGCACGCACGAACCACCCGCGGACCGCGACGGCAGTCCCGCACCCACCGGTGCGGACTCGCTGTCGCGGTCCGCGGTCGTTTCCGCTTCCGGGCCCGATTCCCGGCCCGCCGCGGCGGACGGCCCCGGTGCTCCCGGAGGAGCTCGCGCGGGTGTTCTCGCAGGTGTTCCCGCAGGTACTTCCGAGGGCGTTCCCGAGGAGGCGGCGACCGGTGCCCCCGCCGTGCCCGGGGACGCCGCCGAGGGCTCGGAGGAGGACGAGGAGTCCGGCCACTCGCGCTCGCGCGACCTGCTGCTGTTGGCGGGGATCTGCCTGACGGCCCTGCTCCTCGTGAACGCCTTCGTCGCGCGTCCGTTCGCGGTGCCCTCCGGATCGATGGAGAACACCCTGCGCCCGGGTGACCGGCTGGTCGCGAACCAGCTCGCGTACGCCTTCGGCGGTCACCCCCGCCGGGGCGACGTGGTGGTCTTCGACGGGACGGGCTCCTTCCTGCGGGAGTCGGCGAAGCCGCAGGGCTTCTGGGACGGCGCGCGTTCGCTCGCCAAGGACCTCGGGCTGGCCCCGGCCGGGGACACCGTGTACGTCAAGCGCGTGGTCGGCGTCGGCGGCGACCGGGTGACGAGCACCGGCCCGGGCGCGCCGATCACGGTCAACGGCGTGCCGGTGGACGAAACCTCCTACCTGGCGCCGGGGGACGACCCGTCGAGCGTGGCCTTCGACGTGGTGGTGCCGGCCGGCGAACTGTGGGTGATGGGCGACCACCGCAGCGCCTCCCGTGACTCCCGCGACCACCTCGGCGAGCCCGGCGGTGGCTTCGTGCCCGAGGACAAGGTGATCGGCCGGGCGGACTGGGTGGTCTATCCGTTCTCGCGCTGGACCGATCTGGACCGGCCCGCGGCCTTCGCCGCGACTGCGGGGACGGGTGGTCATGGGAGCAAGAGGTAGGGGCCGGACCGTCGACCGCCCGACCCGCGAGCCGGACGACCGCGAGCCGCACGACCGGGGGCCGGAGGATGCCGGGCCGGCGGGTGCCCCGGCGGTGCGCGGCCGGGCCGAGCGCCGCCGCAGCGCCCGGCGGGCGGCCCGTCGGCGCAAGCGGTCGCTGGTCCGCGAAGTCCCGATGATCATCCTGGTGGCCCTGCTGGTGGCGCTGGTGATGAAGACCTTCCTGATCCAGGTGTTCGTGATCCCCTCGGGTTCGATGGAGCAGACCATCCGGATCGGGGACCGGGTACTGGTGGACAAGCTGACCCCCTGGTTCGGCAGCGAGCCGCAGCGCGGCGACGTGGTGGTGTTCAAGGACCCGGGCGGCTGGCTGGAGAACGACCACAAGCCCTCCGACGACGGCCCGGTACTGGGCGGGGCCAAGCAGGTGCTGACCTTCGTCGGACTGCTGCCGTCCGACAACGAGCAGGACCTGATCAAGCGGGTGATCGGTGTCGGCGGGGACACCGTCGAGTGCTGCGACGCGCAGGGGCGGTTGAGCGTCAACGGACACCCGGTGGACGAGACCTACCTCGCGCCCGGCAATCCGCCGTCCCGGCAGCCCTTCAAGGTGAAGGTGCCCGAGGGGCGGCTGTGGGTCATGGGCGACCACCGGGACGTCTCCGCCGACTCCCGCTTCCACATGGGCAATCCGGGCCAGGGCACCATCCCGCTGAGCGGCGTGGTCGGTCGAGCGTTCGTGATCGCCTGGCCGCTGGACCGCTTCCATCAACTCGACGTGCCGGCTTCACTCTCCTCTCTCGACCGGGTTCCCCAGGCCGGTGGAACTGCCGCGGAATCCGTGGGCGTTGGGCCGGTTCCTGTGGAACCTCCGCTCGTTATGGGTGTGTTGGGCATCCTTCCGTTCCTCGGCCGTAGGCCTGGGCGGCCTCCGGAGTGAGTCGTGCCGGCCGCCGAGCGGCCGTGCCTCGCGTGTGGGACCGCGAGCCGGATGCCCCGGAGTGATAGAGAAGTGCAGGTGCGGCGGGGAGTGCTCCCGGCCGCGAGTCGAGGCCGTGCTGGTGTCAGGGGAGCCCCCGGTGGGCAGCCCTGAGGCGTTCATGGTCGTGGCGAGCGTGGTGCCCGCTGTGCGGCACTCTGAGCGCGGGCGCGCGGGCGTCCGCACAGCAGGGAGGAGACGTTGTGGGGGATTTGGTGATCGGCGCCCGCTCGGGTGCCGGAGAGCCCGAAGGCCAGGGCCGTCGGGCGGCCCGGTCCGCCGAGCCGTCGGCACCCTCGGCCGCGGTCGACGACGCCGCGGCCCAGACCGCCGACGAACAGGGCGCCGGGGCCGAGGACTCGTCGGACCCCTCGCAGCCGGAGACCGGGTCGGCGGACGGGTCGGAGTCGGAGGCTGCGGGCAAGCCGCGCAAGCCGCGCTCCTTCTGGAAGGAACTGCCGATCCTGGTCGGGATCGCGCTGATCCTCGCGCTCGTGATCAAGACCTTCTTCGTCCAGGCGTTCTCCATTCCGTCGGAGTCGATGCAGGACACGTTGCAGGTCGGCGACCGCGTCCTGGTCGACAAGCTGACCCCCTGGTTCGGGGCCGAACCCGAGCGCGGCGAGGTCGTGGTCTTCCACGACCCGGGCGGCTGGCTGAGCGACGAGCCGACCTCGCAGAGCAGCAACTCCTTCCTGCGCGGCGTCCAGGACGTGCTCGGCTTCGTCGGTCTGATGCCGTCCGCCAACGAGAAGGACCTGATCAAGCGGGTCATCGCGGTCGGCGGGGACACCGTCGAGTGCGAGGGTGACGGGCCGGTCAAGGTCAACGGCGTCGCGCTCAACGAGCCGTACATCTACCCGGGCAACACTCCCTGTGGTGACCACCCCTTCGGGCCGGTCAAGGTGCCCAAGGGGCGGATCTGGGTGATGGGCGACCACCGCGCCAACTCGCTGGACTCCCGCTTCCACATGGACCAGCCGGGTGGCGGCACCGTCCCGGTGGACAACGTGATCGGGCGCGCCTTCGTGGTGGCCTGGCCGATCAACCACTGGGCGACGCTGCCGGTGCCGGCCACCTTCGACCAGAAGGGCCTGGCGGCGGCCGCGCCGATGGCGCCCCCCGTGGCCGGTGCGGTGGGGGCCGTCGCCCTGCTCCCGCTGGTGCGTCGGGTGCGGGGCCGGGCGGAGCGCCGGAAGGAGTCCTGAGCCCCACCGGGTTGCCCCCGACTCTTGCGCGGGCCGTGGTACCGACGAGTAATCTGCTCGGACGTGCCACGGCCCGTCGGCGTTCCCGCCGGTGCCTCCGGCGTGCCAGTGGTGTTCTCCGGTCGGCCAGAGGTGGACGGTGTCGATGACCAGTGTCGTGGAGCAGTCGGCCGACCGCGCGCCCGCGCCCGCCCGTGAGCGCCGCCGGCCCGCCGCGGTGCTGCAGGGCGTCGCGCTGGCGCTCGGGCTGGTGCTGATGATCGGCGGCTTCGCCCTCATCGCGGTCGACTACCGGCCGTACAACATCCCCACCGCCTCGATGCACCCGACGCTGCAGATCGGGGACACCGTGCTCGCCCGCAAGGTCGGCGGCGGGGCCGTCGGCCGGGGCGACGTGGTGGTCTTCCGGGACCAGTCCTGGGGCGGCGACGAGCTCATGGTCAAGCGCGTGGTCGCGGTCGGCGGGGACACCGTCGCCACCAGCGGGGACAACCGCCGCCTGACGGTCAACGGACAGCCGGTGGACGAGCCCTACCTCGCGGCCCAGGGCCGCCAGGGCGAGTCGTTCAGCGTGACGGTGCCGCAGGGCCGGCTGTTCCTGCTCGGCGACAACCGGGTCGGCTCGCTCGACTCCCGCACCCACCTGGAGGTCGACGGCGGGACCGTCCCGGCCGTGGCCGTCGAGGCCAGGGTCGAGGCCACCCTGAAGCCCTTCGGCCGGACGGGCCTGCTCGCCCGGACCACCGCCTTCGACGGCTTCGCGGGGCCGGGGGCGTCGAAGCCCGGCCCGCTGGAGCCCGCCGCCTACGCCACCGTCGCCGGCGCGGCACTGATCCTGCTGACGTCGGCGGTGGGCGGGGTGGCGGGCCTGGCCCGCCGGCTCCGCCGGGGGAGCGGCTCCTGAGCGGGGCCGTCGCGGTCCGGGCCGCTCTGCCGAACATCGCCCCGGACGGCGGCGCCGGGTGGCAGGATCGGTAGCGCCACCGATGCGAACGGAAGGAGCGTGGAGCGCCGCCATGACAGCACAGCGCCGCAGGGCGGCGCGGATCCTGCTGCTGGACGGGCTGGACCGCATCCTCCTCTTCCTGGGCACCGACCCTGCGGTCCCCGGGGAGACGTGGTGGTTCACGCCCGGAGGCGGCTTGGAAGCCGGAGAGGACGTGCGCGAGGCCGCCGAGCGTGAGCTCGCGGAGGAGACCGGCTTGCGGGGCGTGGACCTGGGGCCCTTGGTGGCGTACGGCACGGTGTCGTTCTCCTTTCGGGGACAGCGCTACGAGCAGGAGCAGTGGTTCCACCTGGCCCGGACCACGGAGACGGACCCGGCCCTGGACCACTCCGGCACGGGCGCGGACGAGCACGCCCAGCTGCTCGCGGCGCGCTGGTGGACGGTCGAGGAACTGAGGGGGACCGGCGAGACGGTGTATCCGGCCGGCCTGGCGGACTTCCTGGAACGGCTGCTGGTCGAGGGCCCGCCGGTGGATCCGGTACGGCTCTGACCGTGGGTGCGGTGGTCCACAATGGGTGGACGCAACAAGTTGAGGGGACGCCTGGATGAGTGCCGAAGATCTCGAGAAGTACGAGACCGAGATGGAGCTCAAGCTCTACCGGGAGTACCGGGACGTCGTCGGCCTGTTCAAGTACGTGATCGAGACCGAGCGACGGTTCTACCTCACCAACGACTACGAGCTGCAGGTGCACTCGGTCCAGGGCGAGGTGTTCTTCGAGGTGTCGATGGCGGATGCGTGGGTCTGGGACATGTACCGGCCGGCCCGGTTCGTCCGCAAGGTCCGGGTGCTGACCTTCAAGGACGTGAACATCGAGGAACTCGCGAAGAGCGACCTGGAGCTGCCCTCGGACGAGTCCGGCTTCGGGAACTGACGTTGGACGACTCCGTCCCGTGTTGTCCAGCCGAATTTCGCGGGATCGGGGCTTCTCACCCCTGCGGGTGACAGGAGTTGTCCACAGGCCCGGGTTATCCACAGGGAAACGGAAAGTCCGGGCCCGGACGGGCGCGGTGGTGCAGCCTCCTCGGCGGAGGTGGTCACCATGCAGCACACCGTCGTGCAGGACCAGGCCGTACCGGACACGGCCGCAGCCGGGAAGGAGCCGCCCGGTACCCCGGACCGCGGCAACCCGGCCCGCAGCACCAGGACCGGGCTCGGCCGCTACGGGGAACGGGTCGCCGCCCGCCGCCTCACCGAGGCCGGGCTCCGCATCCTGGACCGCAACTGGCGCTGCGTCGAGGGCGAGCTGGACATCGTCGCCCTCGACGGCGACACCGTGGCGGTCTGCGAGGTGAAGACCCGCTCCGAGCGGAGCTTCCAACAGCCCACCGAAGCCATCGACCGGGCCAAGGCGGCCCGGCTGCAACGCCTCGCCGAGCGTTGGATGGCCGAGCGCTGGCCCGGTCATTTCGCCCGGCTGGCCGGGGCCGACGACGACGTGGCGCCGACGGATCCGCACTGGCCCCCCGCCCCGCCGGGCGGGGTGCGGATCGACCTGGTCG
The DNA here is from genome assembly GCF_042735125.1 of Kitasatospora sp. NPDC059599. Classification (NCBI taxonomy): domain Bacteria; kingdom Bacillati; phylum Actinomycetota; class Actinomycetes; order Kitasatosporales; family Streptomycetaceae; genus Kitasatospora; species Kitasatospora sp. NPDC059599. The sequence continues at coordinate 10,308 of NZ_JBHWCL010000144.1, forward strand.
CCGTGGTCAACCGGGCGCGGGGTGCGGCCCTGGTCGACCACCTGCGGGGGGTGGTCTGAGATGGCCTTCGCCCGTACCTGTTCCGTCGCGCTGGTCGGCGTCGACGGGGTGATCGTCGAGGTCCAGGCCGATCTGGAGCCCGGGGTGGCCGCGTTCACCCTGGTCGGCCTGCCCGACAAGGCGCTCTCCGAGGCCCGCGACCGGGTCCGCGCCGCGGTGGTGAACAGCGGCGAGGCCTGGCCCCAGCGCAAGCTGACGGTCGGCCTCAGCCCCGCCTCGGTGCCCAAGAGCGGCAGCGGCTTCGACCTCGCGGTGGCCTGCGCCGTGCTGGCCGCCGCCGAGCGGCTCGACCCCTCCGCCATCGCCGACCTGCTGATCATCGGCGAGCTGGGGCTGGACGGCCGGGTGCGGCCGGTCCGCGGGGTGCTGCCGTCGGTGCTGGCGGCCGCCGAAGCCGGCTACGAACGGGTCGTGGTCGCCGAGCAGACCGCGCCCGAGGCCTCGCTCGTCCCCGGGGTCACGGTCATCGGCGTCCGCAGCCTGCGCCAACTGGTCGCGATCCTGACCGGCGGGACGGCGCCGGAGGAGCCGCCCGACCCGGTCGGGGGCCGGCCGGATCCGCTGATGGCCGGGCTGATGCTGCCCTGCGCGAGTGTGCGGGGCCTCTCCGAGGACAAGGCCTCCCGCCTCGACATGGCCGACGTGGCCGGCCAGTACGAAGCACGGCGAGCCCTGGAGATCGCCGCCGCCGGAGGACACCACCTCTACCTGAAGGGCCCGCCCGGCGCGGGCAAGACCATGCTGGCGGAGCGACTGCCCGCGCTGCTCCCGCCGCTGACCCAGAAGGAGGCGCTGGAGGTCACGGCCGTGCACTCGGTGGCGGGCCTGCTCCCGGTCGGGCGGCCGCTGATCGACACCGCGCCCTACTGCGCCCCGCACCACTCCACCACGATGCCCGCGATCGTCGGCGGCGGCAGCGGACTGCCGAGGCCGGGCGCGGTCTCGCTGGCCCACCGAGGCGTGCTGTTCCTGGACGAGGCGCCGGAGTTCCCGGTCCGGGTGCTCGACGCGCTGCGCCAGCCGCTGGAGTCGGGCGAGGTGGTGATCGCCCGCTCGGCCGGGTCGCTCCGGCTCCCGGCCCGCTTCCTCCTCTGCCTGGCCGCCAACCCCTGTCCGTGTGGTCGGCACTCCCGGCGCGGCGAGGGCTGCGAGTGCACGCCGGTGATGGTCAACCGCTACCAGGGGCGGCTCTCCGGGCCGCTGCTCGACCGGGTCGACCTCCAGGTCCAGGTCGCCCCGGTGACGAGGATCGAACTCATGGAGCGGGACGCCACGGCGGAGAGCACCGAAACCGTCGCAGCCCGGGTGCGGGCCGCACGGGAGCGGGCGGCGGCCCGGCTGGCGAACACCCCGTGGCGGACCAACGCGGAGGTCCCGGGCCACGAGTTGCGCACGCGCTGGCAGCTCGCGCCCGGCGCGCTCAACGACGTCTCACGCCAGCTGGAGCGGGGGGTACTGACCGCCCGGGGCCTGGACCGGGTGCTCCGGGTCGCCTGGACGGTCGCCGACCTCGCCGGTCGCGACCGGCCGGACCGGCGGGACGTGCGCACCGCCCTGGTCCTGCGCACCGGGATGGAGCAGGGGCTGCCGCCGATCGAGCGGACCTTCGGCAAGCTCGGGGGCATCCCGGCCCAGCGCGGCGGCCCGCCGGACGTGGGTCGGCGAGGGGCACCCGAGGAGCCCGCGGAGCGGACGGAGGACGGGACATGACGCAGCAGGTGGGACACCCCCACGATGCGGTCGGGGCCACCGCCGACCCCGCCGGTACCGTCGGCACCACCGTCCCTGGTGGCCCCGCAGGCCCCGCAGGCCCCGCGAGCCCCGCGGCGGCGACCGAGCCCGAGCGCCTGGCCCGCGCCCTGCTCTGCCGGCTCAGCGAACCCGGGGACGCGGTGGTCGGCCGCTGGCTCGGCCGGCTCCCCGCCGTCGACGTGGTCCGGGCGATCCGGGACGGGACGGTGCCGGACCACCCGGGGCTGGATTCCGCCCGGCTGGCCGGTTACCAGGCGAGACTCCCGGGGCTGGACCCGGAGACGGACCTGAAACGGGTACGGCGCGCCGGCGGACGGTTCATCATTCCGGGGGACACGGAATGGCCCAGCCAACTCGACGACCTGGGAGACGGACGCCCCGTCGGTCTCTGGACGACGGGCACGGGCTCGCTGCGGCTGCTCGCGCTGCGCTCGGTCTCGGTGGTGGGCTCCCGGGCCTGCACGGCGTACGGCGCCCACGTTGCCGGGGAGCTGTCGGCCCAACTCGCCGAGCGCGGCTGGGTCGTGGTGTCCGGAGCCGCCTACGGGATCGACGCGGCAGCCCACCGCGGCGCGCTCGCCGTCGGCGGGATGACCGTGGCGGTGCTGGCCTGCGGGGTCGACGTGCCCTACCCGAAGGGGAACGCCGAACTGATCCGGCGGATCGGCGTCCAGGGCCTGCTGATCAGTGAACTCCCGCCCGGCGAGCACCCGAACCGGTTCCGCTTCGTCCTCAGGAACCGGGTCATCGCGGCACTCACCCGGGGCACCGTGGTGGTCGAGGCGGCCGTCCGCAGCGGAGCCCTGAGCACGGCCAGACGGGCGCGGGACCTCAACCGCCACACCATGGGCGTCGCCGGCCCGGTGACCTCGGAGCTCTCGGCCGGGGTGCACGCCCTGATCCGCAGCGGCGCCGCCACCCTGGTCACCGACGCGGCCGAGATCACCGAGCTGATCGGAGCGATCGGGGACGACCTGGCCCCGCAGCGCAGCGGGCCGGTGCTGCCGCGCGACCTGCTGGAGCCTCCGGTGGCCCGGGTCCTGGAGGCCGTGCCGGCGACGGCAGAGGGCGCGCCGGTCGAGCGGCTGGCCCGTCAGTCCGGCCTCCCGCCGGACGAAGTGCTCCAGCGGCTCTACGAGTTGGGCTCGCTCGGCTACGTCGAGCGACACGGCGCGCACTGGCGCATGGTGCGGAGGAGGTGACTATCCGGACGGAGAACAGGCGTGCGTCGGGGGAGGGCGTGTCCGAACCGCCCGGCTGACCTGCTGATCCGGTTCTTCCGCTCGTGTGCCCGGATCCGGTGAGTCAACGCCACCGGATCGGGGGACGACCGAGTGGTGGTAGCGCTTTGCAGCGAGTCGGTCACGCTACGCTCCACATGCCTTCCCTATCAGCACATGACTCGGCAGAACGGCGCAGACCAACGCATGCCCACACACATTCCCGGACACAGAGTGACCGGTGGCGCTCGGTCCTCGGGAGGGCCGCGGACCGAGCGGCGCCCCGCGACCGAGTTCCCGCCCAAGTCGGCGGGGACGATGGGAGGCCTGTCGCGTCAGGGCGGCCGGCCGACGGTGGTCCCGGGCCAGCCCGCGGACACGGCTCGGGGTGCCGAGGCGGTCCGGGCCGCTGACGCGCCGGCGGACGTACCCGTCGGCGCGCCGGCCGGATCACCCGAGGACGCCGGACGGGCCGGGCGGGACACCGCGGCCCAGGGGCGCAGCGCGCTCGAGGAACTCTGGCGCTCCTACAAGGAGAGCAGCGACCAGCGGCTGCGCGAGCAGCTGATCCTCCACTACTCACCACTCGTCAAGTACGTGGCGGGCCGGGTCGGGGTCGGCCTGCCCTCCAACGTCGAGCAGGCGGACTTCGTCTCCTCCGGGGTCTTCGGGCTGATCGACGCGATCGAGAAGTTCGACATCGACCGCGCCATCAAGTTCGAGACCTACGCGATCAGCAGGATCCGCGGCGCGATCATCGACGAGCTGCGCGCCCTGGACTGGATCCCGCGCTCGGTGCGGCAGAAGGCGAAAGCCGTCGAGCGGACGTACGCGACGCTGGAGGCCCGGCTGCGCCGGACGCCGCACGATCCCGAGGTCGCGGCGGAGATGGGCATCGCGATCGAGGACCTGCACGCCATCTTCAGCCAGCTGTCGCTCGCCAATGTGGTGGCCCTGGATGAGCTGCTCCACCCGGTAGGGGAGGGTGGCGACCGGCTGAGCCTGATGGACACCCTGGAGGACCACGGCGCGGACAACCCGGTCGAGGTGGCCGAGGACCGCGAGCTGCGCAGACTGCTGGCCCAGGCCGTCAACACCCTCCCCGAGAGGGAGAAGACCGTGGTGACGCTCTACTACTACGAGGGTCTCACCCTCGCCGAGATCGGACAGGTGCTGGGGGTGACGGAGAGTCGGGTGAGCCAGATCCACACCAAGTCCGTCCTCCAGCTGCGCGCCAAGCTCTCGGACGTTCGGTAGCGCGGGGGCTCGGAGCCGAACCTGCTCGGTGGTCCGCGGGCCGCCCGCCCGTCTGTTCGTGTGCCCGTCTGTTCGTGCGCCCGCCCGTCCACAGGCCCGCCGGCCCCGGCCCGCACGCACGCCCCCGGTCCCGGGCGTCCGGCGCAGCAGGGTTCGCCCGCCTGGCCCGGCGGGCCGCGCGGCCGGGCCGGGCCGGCTCCTCATGCGCGGCGCCTTATCAGCCGTCGGTAGGGCTCCGTACAGTGGGAGCGTGCCGAAGATCCGAGCGGCCACGGTGGCCGAGCATCGCCAGCTGCAGCGCGCAGCCCTCCTCGACGCTGCCCGCAGCCTGCTCACCGAGGGCGGCAAGGAGGCGCTGACCTTCCCCGCGCTCGCCGCGCGGACGGGGCTGGCGCGCTCCTCGGTCTACGAGTACTTCCGCTCCCGCGCCGCCGTGGTCGAGGCGCTCTGCGAGGTGGACTTCCCGCTCTGGGCCGCCGAGATCGAGGCAGGGATGGAGAGCCGCGACACCGCCGCCGAGCGGATCGAGGCGTACGTCCGGGGCCAGCTGGCGCTGGCCGCCGACCCGCGTCACCGCGCGGTCGTGGCGATCTCGGCGCTGGAGCTCGACGGGGCCGCGCGCGAGCGGATCCGGGCGGCGCACGGCAGGCTGGCCGGTCTGGTCGTCCGGGCGCTGGAGGACCTGGGCCACGAACGACCCCGGCTCGCCGCGGCGCTGTTGCAGGGCGTGGTGGAGGCCGCCGTCCGTCGAGCCGAGCAGGCGGTCGCAGGTGAGCGCACCGGGTGCCTGGCCGAGAACCCCGAGGAGATCGCAGATGCTGCTGTCGCCCTCGCGCTGCACGGCCTGAGCCGGGCGTGACCGGCAGTGCCTGACCGGCAGTGCCTGACCGGCAGTGCCTGATCGACCGGGCCTGATCGACCGGCTGCCCGTTGTCGGCCGATCGCTCGTCGGCCGGTAGCTCGACGGCCGCCTGCCGCTCGCCGACGCCCCGCTGCCCACCGGCGCCCCGCCGCCCACCGGCGCCCTGCCGCCCACCGGCGCCCCGCCGCCCACCGACGCCCCGCCGCTCGCCGCGCGTCAGCCGCCCGTCGGCCGTCCGTCGTTCGCCGGCCCGGGGCCCAGCGGCAGCAGGCGGGCCCGGCCTGTGCCGAACAGGGTCAGCGGGTCCAGGTAGCGGCGTCCGCGCAGCAGCCCCCAGTGCAGGCAGTCGCCTGCGGCGCAGTGCCGTCCCTCCGGGGCGAGCCGGCCGATCACCTGTCCGGCGGCTACCGCGGTGCCGACCGGGAGGGAGCCGGTGACCGGTAGGTAGGTGGTCCGGAGCGGGGGAGACCCCGAACCGGGGTGGGAAACGGTCACCACCGGACGCCCGGCCACCGATCCGGAGAACGCGATCACCCCGGCGGCCGCCGCCCGTACCTCCGCCCCGGGCTCGGCGGCGAGGTCCACGCCCCGGTGCCCGGCGGCCCAGGGCGCGGTCGGCGGTTCGAACCGTCCCAGGAGTCCGGGGGCCCCGCCCACCGGCCACGCCCGTGTGCCGCTCCGGCCGGGTGCCCCGCCGGAGCCGCCCGCCGCACCCGCCGTGGCCCCCACCGCCTCAGCCACCGTTCCAGCCCCAGCCACCGCCCCAGCCCCGGCCACCCCCTTTGTGCCCGCTTGCGTTCCCGCCCGTAGTCCCGCCGGGTCCGTCACCCCGGCGGCCCCGGCCCGGGGCACCCCGAGTGTCCCCACCACCCCCAGCACCACCCCCACGGCGACCAGCCCCCGAATTCCGACGAACCACGCACGAGCAGTCATGCGCGAAGGTTGGCCGTCCGCCCGCGGCCGCACCACCCGCATCCGGATTCCTGTGGACAAACCGCCCCCGTGCCCGGTCGCCGTCCCTCCGGCGGGTGTACGGGCGCCGCCATCCGGTGTATGTGCGGCATACCGGTGACGATCCGCGGGCAGGCAGCCGACCGGCGCACGCACGCTCCCGCACGCCACCGGAACCGGCCGGGGCGCCCGCGGTCGGCACTCGCCGCCGCCGGGCGCCGACCCACCCGTCCGGGCCGATCCGGGACTCTTCCCAGGTCCCCGGCAGGCCCCCGGCCGCTCGTGAAGTCGCCCGCCGCTCGGCGCTTCCCGTACACTTCACACGCGACCCGGTCCGCCGGGTCGACTTCGCACGCCCCGCCACCGGTGGTCGGACACGGTTCTTCCGCGGCCCCGCCAGGTGCGAGTGCCGCTCGGTCCGCCGAGCCCGACCGGCCCCGGCCGAGCGGGTGGAAAGCGGCTCGGCACGTTCGGGGCGTCAGGCGTGGCTGTCACCTGGCCGCCACGGAAACCGAGCCTGACCCGGCTGCGGACGGTCGTCACTGCGACGAGCCGCCACCGCCGGGCCGTAACACCTGAGGAGCACGGCTATGGCCGTCGTCACGATGCGGGAGCTGCTGGAGAGCGGCGTCCACTTCGGTCACCAGACCCGCCGCTGGAACCCGAAGATGAAGCGCTTCATCATCACGGAGCGCAACGGCATCTACATCATCGACCTCCTGCAGTCGCTGAACTACATCGACCGCGCCTTCGAGTTCATCAAGGAGACCGTTGCCCACGGCGGCAGCGTCCTCTTCGTCGGCACGAAGAAGCAGGCCCAGGAGGCCATCGCCGAGCAGGCCACCCGCGTGGGCATGCCCTACGTGAACCAGCGCTGGCTCGGCGGCATGCTGACCAACTTCTCGACCGTCTACAAGCGTCTGCAGCGCCTCAAGGAGCTCGGCGAGCTGGACTTCTCGGACGTGGCCGGTTCCGGCCTCACCAAGAAGGAGCTCCTGGTCCTCCAGCGCGAGCACGACAAGCTGGAGAAGACCCTCGGCGGTATCCGCGACATGCAGCGCGTTCCCAGCGCCGTCTGGATCGTGGACACCAAGAAGGAGCACATCGCGGTCGGCGAGGCCCGGAAGCTCAACATCCCGGTCGTCGCCATCCTCGACACCAACTGTGACCCCGACGAGGTCGACTACAAGATCCCGGGCAACGACGACGCGATCCGCTCCGTCACCCTGCTGACCCGCGTGATCGCCGACGCCGTCGCCGAGGGCCTGAAGTCCCGCGCCGGTGTCGCCAAGGGCGACGCGAAGGCCGAGCCGGGCGCCGACCAGCCGCTGGCCGACTGGGAGAAGGACCTCATCGAGGGCGAGAAGAAGGCCGAGGAGGCCCCCGCCGCCGCCGAGGCCCCCGCCGCTGAGGCCCCCGCTGCCGAGGCTCCGGCCGCCGAGGCCCCCGCCGCCGAGGCGCCGGCCGAGCAGGCCTGACGTACCAAGGGTGAGGGGCACCCACCGGTACGACGCCGGTAGGTGCCCCTCTCTCCCGCGCCGGGACCGAACCATCGGTCCCGGCGCATCCCCACGCAGACACGCGAGACGCGAGAAGAGATTCACACCATGGCGAACTTCACCGCCGCGGACGTCAAGAAGCTCCGTGAGCTCACCGGCGCCGGCATGATGGACTGCAAGAAGGCCCTGGACGAGGCCGAGGGCAACGTCGAGAAGGCCGTCGAGCTCCTGCGCATCAAGGGCCAGAAGGGCGTTGCCAAGCGCGAGGGCCGTGACGCCTCCAACGGCGCCGTTGCCGCCCTGATCGCCGAGGACAAGAAGTCCGGCGTCCTGGTCGAGCTGAACTGCGAGACGGACTTCGTCGCCAAGGGTGACAACTTCGTCCAGGTCGCCGACGCCATCGCCGCCCACGTCGCCAAGACCGTCCCGGCCGACCTGGACGCCGCCCTGGCTTCCGAGATCGAGGCCGGCAAGACCGTCCAGCAGTTCGTGGACGAGGCCAACGCGACCCTGGGCGAGAAGATCGTCTTCCGTCGCTTCGCCCAGTTCGCCGGTGACGGCTTCGTCGCGGTCTACCTGCACAAGACCAGCCCCGACCTGCCGCCGGCCGTCGGCGTCCTGGTCGAGCTGGACAAGGAGAACGCCGAGGTCGCCAAGGACGTCGCGCAGCACATCGCCGCCTTCGCCCCGAAGTACCTGTCCCGCGAGGACATCCCGGCCGAGGACCTCGAGAACGAGCGCCGCGTCGCCGAGGCCACCGCTCGCGAGGAGGGCAAGCCCGAGGCCGCCCTGCCGAAGATCGTCGAGGGTCGCGTCACCGGCTTCGTGAAGGAGCACTCCGTCCTGGAGCAGGCCTTCGCCAAGGACAACAAGAAGACCGTCGCCAAGGTCCTCGAGGAGAACGGCGTCGCCCTCAAGCGCTTCGCCCGCTTCCGCGTCGGCGCCTGAGCCACGTTCCACCTGGTCCCCGGCCCCTTTAGGCTGGGAACCACCCCCGCCCGCTGACCAGGGCGGGCGGAACGCCGAACGGGCTCACCCAGCGCCAACCGCCCACGGGCGGGCTCGCGTCGGCACCATGAACGACGAGGAGGCCATTGCCGTGCAGGACACCGAACCGGTTCCCGCGGCAGTGGCCTCCTCGCGTGTACGCGCAGGCGGGGCATCCGCACACCCGCGCCTGTGACCAGTAGGTGCAAAAAGGAGAAGTCCATGCAGGAGACGCAGGAGACCGCGCAGGACCCCAAGGACGGCTCGCGCCGCCGGGTGCTGCTCAAGCTGTCCGGTGAAGCCTTCGCCGGTGGTGGCGGGCTCGGCGTCGACCCGGACGTCGTGCACGCGATCGCCCGGGAGATCGCCACGGTCGTCCGCGCCGGTACCGAGGTCGCGGTGGTCATCGGCGGAGGCAACTTCTTCCGGGGCGCCGAGCTGCAGGTCCGCGGGATGGACCGGGCCCGCTCCGACTACATGGGCATGCTCGGCACCGTCATGAACTGCCTGGCGCTGCAGGACTTCCTGGTCAAGGAAGGCATCGAGACCCGGGTCCAGACCGCCATCACCATGGGCCAGGTCGCGGAGCCGTACCTGCCGCTGCGGGCCGTCCGGCACCTGGAGAAGGGCCGCGTGGTGATCTTCGGCGCGGGTATGGGCATGCCGTACTTCTCCACCGACACCACGGCCGTCCAGCGCGCGCTGGAGATCCACGCCGACGTCCTGCTGATGGGCAAGAACGGCGTGGACGGCGTCTACGACTCCGACCCGCGGACCAACCCGGACGCGGTCAAGTTCGACGCGCTGGAGTACTCCGAGGTCATCGCGCGCGACCTCAAGGTCGCCGACCTCACCGCGATCACGCTGTGCAAGGACAACAACCTCCCGATGCTGGTCTTCGAACTGCTGGCGGAGGGCAATATCGCGCGTGCGGTGAAGAGTGAGAAGATCGGCACACTCATCAGCCAGGATTCTGTCCGGGCCTGAGCAGCAACCAGTTGTACGGAACGGCGCGGGAACCGCGACCGGCGACCGCGCCGGCACCGGTCGGCACAACAGCAGATGAACCGGACAGGGAGACCACAGTGATCGAAGAGACCCTCCTCGAGGCCGAGGAGAAGATGGAGAAGGCCGTCGGCGTCGCCAAGGACGACCTCGCGGCCATCCGCACCGGCCGCGCGCACCCGGCGATGTTCGCCAAGATCGTCGCGGAGTACTACGGCGCCATCACGCCGATCAACCAGCTGGCCTCGTTCTCGGTGCCGGAGCCCCGGATGGCGGTCGTCTCGCCGTTCGACAAGACCGCGCTGAAGGCCATCGAGCAGGCGATCCGCGACTCCGACCTGGGCGTCAACCCGTCGAACGACGGTTCCATCATCCGCGTGGTGCTGCCCGAGCTGACCGAGGAGCGTCGCCGGGAGTTCATCAAGATCGCCCGGACCAAGGGCGAGGACGCCAAGGTCTCGATCCGGGCCGTGCGCCGCAAGGCCAAGGACGCCATCGACAAGCTCGTCAAGGACGGCGAGGTCGGCGAGGACGACGGCCGCCGCGGCGAGAAGGAGCTCGACGACACCACGGCCAAGTACGTGGCCCAGGTCGACGAGCTGCTGAAGCACAAGGAATCCGAGCTGCTCGAGGTCTGATGAACGACGCCCCTGACGCCCCTGGCTACTGGGGCCCGTCCGACCAGCAGTTCCAGCCCTACCGCCCGGCGCCGCAGCCGCACCCGCAGCAGCAGGCACCCCGTACCCCGGCCCACCCGGCGCCGGGGTACGGCGAGCCGCCGGCGCCGGTCCAGGGACACCCCGGCCACCCGGGCGGCCCGGGCGGCCCGATGGTGCCCCCGGGCGCGCCGGGTGCCGTCCCGGCCGGCCGGGGCCTCCGTTCGGATCACTCGCAGCAGCCTCCGGTGTACTGGGGCGGCGACGCGGAGGAGACTCAGGTCATGCCTCCCGTACCGGCCGACCCCGGCCCGCCCCCCGGTGTGCCCGGCCGCACCCGGCCGACCGGTCACGGCCCGGCCTCCTCGGGCGGTCAGCCCGGTCAGCCCGGTCAGCCCGGTCAGCCCGGTCAGCCCCGCCGCCCCGCTCCCGTCGGCCCGGCCGACCCCGCCGCGGGGCCGGCCAGGGAGGCCGGCCGGCTGAGCGGGCCGCTGTTCCGGGACGAGCAGCCCGAGGCCGCGCCGCCCGGTGTGACGGAGACGGTCGTGCTGCGCGCGATACCCGACGACACCGCCCCCGCCCCCGGCAGCCCGCCGTACCCGGGGGCACCGGTGCACCCCGCGCCGCCGCTCAGCCACCCGGCGGCCGGGCATCCCCACTTCGTGCCGTCGTCCCACCCAGGGCAGGAGACACCCGTGGCCGCCCAGCCCGACCCGCAGCCGCAGCCGCCCAAGCAGCGCGGTGGCCGTAACCTCCAGGCCGCCATAGGCGTCGGGGTCGGCCTCGGCGCGGTGATCGTCGCCTCGCTGTTCGTGGTGAAGGCGTTGTTCCTGGTCGTCGTGATGGCCGCGGTCGCGGTCGGCATCTGGGAGCTGACCAGTCGGCTCGCCGAGCGCAAGCAGATCAAGGCGCCGCTGATCCCGCTGGTCGTGGGCGGCCTCGCCATGGTTGCCACCGGCTACTGGGCCGGGGTCCAGTGGGCGGCGGCCTCGCTCGCGCTGACCGGGCTGGCGGTGATGGTCTGGCGGATGGCCGAGCCGCCGGAGGACTACCTGCGGGACATAACGGCAGGGGTGTTCACCGCCTTCTACGTGCCGTTCCTGGCCACCTTCGTGGCGATGATGCTGGCGGCCGACGACGGCCCCCAGCGGATCGTGCTCTTCCTGATCGTCACGATCTGCAGCGACACCGGCGCCTACGCCGTGGGCTACAAGTTCGGCCGGACCAAGCTGGCCCCGACGATCAGCCCCGGCAAGACCCGCGAAGGCCTGGCCGGCGGCATCGCCCTGTCGATGCTGGCGGGCGCGGTGCTCATGCAGCTGATCATCGACGACGGCAGCTGGTGGCAGGGCCTGATCCTGGGTGGCTGCGCGGCGGTCACCGCGACCCTTGGCGACTTGGGCGAGTCGATGATCAAGCGCGACCTCGGGATCAAGGACATGGGCACGCTGCTGCCCGGCCACGGCGGCATCATGGACCGGCTGGACTCGCTCCTGCCGACCGCCCCGGTGGTCTGGCTGCTGCTGGCGGCCTTCGTCGGCAGCTGACCCGCCCCACGTGCACGAAGAGGGCCCCGGACGCCTGGCGTCCGGGGCCCCCGCGCGTCTGCGACACTGGAACAACCATGCCTAAGCCCGGAGAACTCACCTTTGTCGCGCCGCGCGGCGCCAAGCCCCCGCGACACCTCGCCGATCTGAGCCCCGCCGAGCGCAAGGAGGCCGTCGCCGAGCTGGGCGAGCAGCCGTTCCGCGCCAAGCAGCTCTCCAACCACTACTTCGGCCGGATGTCGAACGACCCGGAGAGCTGGACGGACATCCCCGCCGCCAGCCGGGAGAAGCTCACCGGGAGCCTGCTGCCCGAGCTGATGTCGGTGGTGCGGCACGTCTCGTGCGACGACGACGCGACCCGCAAGACGCTGTGGAAGCTCTTCGACGGCACGCTCGTCGAGTCCGTGCTGATGCGCTACCCGGACCGGGTCACCATGTGCATCAGCTCGCAGGCCGGCTGCGGCATGAACTGCCCGTTCTGCGCGACCGGCCAGGCCGGACTGACCCGCAACCTGTCCACCGGTGAGATCGTCGAGCAGATCGCGGCCGGGATGCGCTCGCTGAAGTCCGGTGAGATCCCGGGCGGCGAGGCGCGGCTGTCCAACGTGGTCTTCATGGGCATGGGCGAGCCGCTGGCGAACTACAACCGGGTGCTGGCCTCGATCCGCCGGCTGACCGACCCGGCGCCGGACGGCTTCGGCCTGTCCCAGCGCGGCATCACGGTGTCGACGGTCGGGCTCGTCCCGGCGATGCACCGTTTCGCGGACGAGGGGCTCAGCTGCCGCCTGGCGCTGTCCCTGCACGCCCCGGACGACGAGCTGCGCGACGAGCTGGTGCCGGTGAACACCCGGTGGAAGGTCGCCGAGGTGCTGGACGCGGCCTGGAACTACGCGGAGAAGTCCGGCCGCCGGATCTCCATCGAGTACGCGCTGATCAAGGACATCAACGACCAGGCCTGGCGCGCCGACCTGCTCGGCCGACTGATCAAGAACCGCCGGGTGCACGTCAACCTGATCCCGCTGAACCCGACTCCGGGTTCCAAGTGGACCGCCTCCCGGCCCGAGGACGAGCGCGAGTTCGTCCGCCGGCTGCAGTCGCACGGCGTGCCGACGACCGTCCGCGACACCCGAGGCCAGGAGATCGACGGCGCCTGCGGCCAGCTCGCCGCAGCGGGTTAGTCCGGAGGTCAGCGCAGGCCGGCGGCCGCCAGTGCGGCGGTCGCCCCGCCGGTCAGCAGCAGTGCGGTGCCGACCGCCAGGGTGCGCAGCGCGACGGCGCCGAACAGCAGCCGGGGCGAGGCACCGAGGCGCAGCAGCGCGTCGGTGACGTTCCGGCGGTCGGAGCGCACCTCGGCCAGCCGGGTGGCCACGGCGGCGGCCGCGCAGCCGAGCACCAGGCAGGCCTCGACGGCGGGGAGCGCGTCGGCGCTGCCGGGGGTGCCGATCCAGTAGCGGATGGTGGTGAGCACCAGCGCGACGGCGAGGGTGAGGACGGCCAGCGGCGCGCCGAGGCGCGGGGCCTGGGCGGTGAGGCCGCGTCCGGCGAGCAGCCGCAGCGGGGTGGGCCGGCCGAGGGCGAGCAGTCGTCCGGTCCAGGCCAGGAGGGGGCCGGTGAGCAGGGCGAGGCCGAGGGCGCTCGCGGCCCAGCCGCCGAGTGCGGCGGTGCTGGTGGTGCCGAGCCCGGCGGGTAGGTGGACCGGGCGGCCGTCGACGGCGGCGCCGGGCCGCAGGGCGATGAGTTCGAGGGCGGTGCCGATCACGCCGAGTCCGACCGGCAGGGCGATCCGCCAGGCGCCGAAACCGGTGCCGCGGCGGGCGCGGCCGCCGGGCAGGTGCTCGGTGACGGAGACGGCGCAGGCCGCGGCGGTGCCGGCGGTGAGCGGGACCAGGGCGAGCAGGGTGACGGGCGCTGCGGCCGGCAGGGGCACGCCCATGCCGAGGTCGGGGGCGAGCGAGGGCCCGGCGATGTCGTTGCGCAGCACCAGGAAGACCAGCAGGGTGAGCACGCTGCCGAGGGTGCAGGCGAGGGCGACCTCGCCGGCGATCAGGGTCCGGATCCGGCGGGAGCCGGCGCCGGCGGCGGTGAGGCCGGCGATCCGCTCGGGGCGCCGGGCGGGTACCGCGCGGGCGGCGACGGCCGCGAACCAGGCGACGGCGGCGAGCGCGGGGAGGCACCAGAGCAGCCGGACCAGGGGGTCGGCGCCGCCGAGCGGGCCGCTCATCGCCCGGCCGAGGGAGCGCAGCAGGAAGGCGGCGACCACGGCGGCGGCCAGCGCGGTGAGCAGCCAGCGGCCGAGGTCGGGCACCCGGTAGCCCCGGGCCAGACGGAGATAGAACACGTCGACTCTTTCAGCGGCTCGGCGTCGTCAGCGGCGGGTGGCCGTGACGGCGGACGCTCCGGAGACTCCGGACGCGGCGGGGCCGCGCGGGACGGGGGCGGCGGGGGCGGCGAGCCGTCCGTCGACGAGGGCGACGGCGCGGTCCGCGAACCGGACGAGCTCGGGGTCGTGGGTGGCCAGGACGAGGGTGAGCTGGTGCGAGCGGGCCGCACTGGTCAGTATCCGCAGGACCTGGTCGGCGGCCTCGCGGTGCAGCGGGGCGGTGGGGTCGTCGGCGAAGACGACGGGCGGCAGCGGGGCCAGGGCGCGGGCGACGGCGACGCGCTGGCACTGGCTCTGGACCAGCCGGTCGGGGCGCTGCTTGGCGAAGTCGCCGACGTCGAGGCGCTCCAGCCACTCGTCGGCGGCGGTGTAGGCGGCCTTGTTGCCGGCCCCGGCGAGCAGCAGCGGGAGGGCGACGTTCTCGCGGGCGGTGAGTTCGGGGACCAGGTGCGGTTCGGAGCCGACGAAGCCGAAGCGGTCGCGGCGCAGTCGTTCGCGGCCGGCCCGGGTGAGGGTGTGCACGGGGGCGCTGTTGAACCAGACCTCGCCGTCGTCGACCGGGAGCTGGGCGGAGAGGCAGCCCAGCAGGGTGCTCTTGCCGGAGCCGCGCGGGCCGGTGACGGCGAGGACCTCGCCCTCGCGGACGCCGATCGAGATGCCGCGCAGGGCGGGGGTGCCGTGATGGGACTTGACGATCCCTCGGGCCCACAGCACGTCGTTGTCAGGCGGTGCCGCTGACATGAGGTTCCATCCTGGGAGCCGCAGGGATATGACAGTCGTCAGATTAGAACGACCGGGGCGGGGCGCGGTTGCGGCGCACTGGTCCATCACGGGCAAATCACCCGCATTCAGGCATGTTTGGTCCTGTGACTGTGATGTTCCGGTTTGGTCGTACGACCGCGGTGGTCCGGTGCGGGGACGCCGAAGGGAGGCCCC